>JAEZXP010000211.1 GCA_023419655.1 Bacillota bacterium
AAACTAGTAAGGCCCCTTGAAGACGACAAGGTAGATAGGACAGAGGTGGAAGTGTGGTAACACATGTAGCTGACTGTTACTAATAGGCCGAGGGCTTGACCTAAAAAAGGTTTGAATACAGTGGATGTGTTTTTCTGTGTGTAGAAATGTGCTTATTAAGTGGCCCAGTGGCGCAGTTGGTTAGAGCGCCGCCCTGTCACGGCGGAGGTCGAGGGTTCGAGTCCCTTCTGGGTCGTAAAATTTACTTTAATTGATGGATAGCGTATGCTATAATAATTTATTATGATGCGAAACAATAATTTCAAGGAATGAAATGTGTTACTTCGTGCATAATAATCCCATGGGATCTTAGCTCAGCTGGGAGAGCACCTGCCTTACAAGCAGGGGGTCATAGGTTCGAGCCCTATAGGTCCCATTAAAACGTTTTATTTTGTTTGATGCCGATGTGGCTCAATTCTTAATCAAAATTTCTTACAAAATTTTGATAGGCGGAGTAGTCGGGCGGAGCACGAAGCTCTGCAGTTAAGTTTTTAGTTGCCGATGTGGCTCAATTGGCAGAGCAGCTGACTTGTAATCAGCAGGTTATCGGTTCGAGTCCGATCATCGGCTTTCAACATTTTAATGTTGAGATTAGAATATAGAATATGGATGGATACCCAAGTGGCCAAAGGGGGCAGACTGTAAATCTGTTAGCGACGCTTTCGAAGGTTCGAATCCTTCTCCATCCACTTGGCTTATGCCAGAACGTTCGTCACGCAATCGGATTGTAGGCGAACATAACAAATGTCGCGGGGTGGAGCAGTCTGGAAGCTCGTCGGGCTCATAACCCGAAGGTCGTAGGTTCAAATCCTACCCCCGCAATTTAATCATTAGCCTCATATGGAAGACAGTGATACACCTTCTAAGGAGATGAAGAATACCATGCCCAGATAGCTCAGTTGGTAGAGCAGAGGACTGAAAATCCTCGTGTCGCTGGTTCAATTCCGGCTCTGGGCATTTTTCTTTTATCACATTATGAAAGAAAAATGGGACATTAGCTCAGGCGGTAGAGCACTTGACTTTTAATCAAGTTGTCCGGGGTTCGAATCCCCGATGTCTCATACTGTAATTATTGTAGGAACTCTTGTAATGAAGGGTTTCTATTTTTCTGTCTAAAAGACAGGTATCAATTGACAGGATGACACAAGAGGATTACGATGATATCGTTGTTGATAAGATGATAAATTTTTTATGGTAATGTGGATTCATGGGAAAATCACGGTCTTTTTTAAAAGGAGTATCAATTGATAGTTGCCATAAATCCTATTTTATTGTATATTAAATAAGGTATTCGCTTGCGGATACCTTGATAAAGTAGCGGACTTCCAAGACAGGACAACTTATAGCCATTTGCATCTACAGTAAGCAGCTCCGGTCAAGGAAAACAAAACATATAATATCCGCGATAAGCTGATTAGTCCATGGGAATTAATGCATTTTATATGACATGCCTTTTAGTCATAATAAAATGTAGGGATTTCCATGGATAAGTGCAACGCGAACTCACAAGCTTTGCTTGTGAGTTCCTAATCTGCTTAATTCATGATATAATGAACGCTAAAGCGTTCATATGGCAAGTTACTTCGTAACTTGAATATGTCCTGGAAAACGGACAGAATTATGATATAATAATTGCTTTTTTTGAGAACATTATAGTTTAAAGGAGGAAATACAATGAGCAATATTGATACAATGTCAGTAAATGCTATCCGAGTTTTATCCGCAGATGGCGTACAGAAAGCCAATTCAGGACATCCGGGGCTTCCCCTTGGAGCCGCAGCGATGGCGTATGAGTTATGGGCAAAACATATGAAGCATAACCCGGCAAATCCAAAATGGCATAACAGGGATCGGTTCGTATTATCCGGTGGACATGGTTCTATGCTGTTATATTCTTTATTACATTTATTCGGATATGGTCTCACATCAGAGGATTTGTCACAGTTTAGACAGGACGGCTCTTTGACCCCCGGACATCCTGAATATGGACATACGGTTGGTGTGGAAGCAACAACAGGTCCTCTGGGAGCAGGTATGGCGATGTCAGTAGGTATGGCAATGGCCGAAGCTCACCTTGGAGCAAAGTTTAACAAAGAGGGATATCCTGTCGTTGACCACTATACCTTTGTTCTTGGCGGAGACGGCTGTATGATGGAGGGTATTACGTCAGAAGCCATGTCTTTAGCAGGAACCCTGGGATTAGGTAAATTAATTGTACTGTATGATTCCAATAAGATATCCATTGAGGGTGATACAGATATTGCATTTACGGAAGATGTTAAGAAAAGATTCGAAGCATATGGCTTCCAGACCCTTGTGGTTGAGGATGGTAACAATCTTGAAGAAATCGGTGCTGCAATTGAGGCTGCTAAGGCAGACCTTACCAGACCGTCTATGATTACGGTTAAGACGAAGATTGGTTTCGGCAGCCCCAGAGAGGGAATGGCAAGTGCCCATGGTGAGCCTTTAGGAGCGGATAATATTAAATCCTTAAGGGAGAAGCTTGGCTGGACCAGTGAGACTGCATTTGAAGTTCCTGAAGAGATTTATGAGAATTATAAAGCGATAGCTGCAAAGAATGCAAAGGTTGAAGAAGAGTGGAATCAGCTTTTTGACCGCTACTGCAAGGAAAATCCTGAGATGAAGAAGTTATGGGACCAGTATCATGATGAAAATGCAGCTAAGAATTTATTAGATAATGAAGAGTTCTGGGCATTTGATGACAAGCCGGAAGCAACCAGAAATCTTTCCGGTGTTGTAATTAACCGTATTAAGAACTTCCTTCCTAACTTTATTGGAGGAAGTGCAGACCTTTCACCTTCTACCAAGACTTTTATGAAGGACGAGGGTTCTTTCTCAAAGGACAATTATGCCGGACGCAACCTGCATTTTGGTGTAAGAGAGCTGGCCATGGCAGGAATCGGCAACGGCATGGCGCTTCATGGCGGGTTAAGACCTTATGTTTCAACCTTCTTTGTATTCAGCGATTATGTAAAGCCGATGGCAAGACTGGCCGCACTGATGGGATTGCCTCTGACCTACGTATTAACCCATGACAGTATCGGTGTAGGAGAAGACGGTCCTACCCATGAGCCGATTGAGCAGCTGGCAATGCTTCGTGCGATGCCTAACTTTACCGTATACCGTCCTGCTGATGCAACAGAGTGTATTGCTGCGTGGTATTATGCTATAACCTCTACGAAGACACCGACGGCACTGGTTCTGTCCCGTCAGAATCTTCCTCAGCTGGAAGGCTCCTCTAAGGATGCATTAAAGGGTGCTTATGTTATTTCTGATTCTAAGAAGGAAGTACCGGATGCAATTATTATTGGAACCGGCTCAGAAGTACAGCTGGGAATCGGTGCACAGAAAGAGCTGTTAAAGGAAGGAATTGACGTAAGAGTCGTTAGTATGCCTTCCATGGATATATTCGAAGAACAGTCAGCACAGTACAAGGAAAGCGTACTTCCTAAGAATGTAAGAGCCAGAGTAGCGGTAGAAGCTTTATCCTATTTCGGATGGGATAAATATGTTGGCCTGGATGGAACCACGGTTGCGATGAACAGCTTCGGAGCTTCTGCACCGGCGAATATTCTCTTTGAGAAATTTGGCTTTACCGTTGAGAACGTAGTAAAGGCTGTAAAGGACGTACTATAATAAGAACAGCGTAAGCGAAATCCATTTATACAGGATAGATGAAGCTATTTTGCAAGATAATATAGGAACAATAAGATTATGCGACCAGATTTGCTGGTCGCATTTTTTTGCAGCCGATTCCTCTTTCCTTATATATGTTGCTGCTTAGGCATCATTATCTGCATTTTTAATGAAATTCTAATATGCTATCTGTTGAAAAATTTATCGTCTAAAGATACAATAAGATACAGATAATAATATAAGAATAATGGATTAAAGGGAGGGAAAAACAGGTGGCAAAGATTTTGATAGTGGAAGACGAATTAAAAATCGCAAGATTTCTGGAGCTGGAATTGAAGCATGAGGGCTATGAGGTGCTGATTGCAGGCGATGGAAGAGGAGGACTTGAAAAGGCTTTAAAAGAAAATGTGGATTTGGTTATATTGGATATTATGCTGCCGGGATTAAACGGAATTGAAGTATGCCGCAGAATTCGTCTGGAATCCCAGGTTCCCATAATAATGCTTACGGCAAAGGACGATGTATCCGACAAAGTGGCAGGATTGGATACCGGCGCAGACGACTATATGACGAAGCCCTTTGCAATAGAAGAATTACTTGCAAGAATCCGTGTGGCGCTTAACAGAAAGAAAAGCAATAAGGAGCCTAAGCTGGAGAATCTGGAGATTGGTGATTTAAAGCTGAATATTGCAAGCCGGAGCGCCTATTATAAAGAGGAAGAACTGGCTCTTACAAAGAAGGAATATGAGCTCTTGGAGTATATGATTCGTAATAAGAATATTGTGCTAAGCAGAGAGCAGCTGCTGAATCATGTATGGGATTATGAGTATTTTGGCGATACCAATGTGGTAGATGTATATATCCGGTATTTAAGGCAGAAAGTTGATGAGAAATATGGAATTCACTTAATATCAACCGTCCGCGGAGTCGGGTATATAATTAAGGATTGATAATAAGAAAGCGGGAAACCAATTGAGGAAAAGAAGTGGAGAGAAAGGGATAATATGAGCTGGGACGATTTTTTAGAAGCGATACGCAAAATATTAGTAAAAATTATTCTCCCTATCCGAACCAAAAGAGAAGAATTCAGAAGTAATTTCAGGTTATCCATTATGTTTCGAATTTCATTGGGATATCTGAAATTGCTGTTGACCCATGGCCTGTTACTGATGGCCGGAATATTTGTTATCTATATGTATACGGAGAAAGCGGATTATAGTAATATGTCGGAGGATATCATTGCGTCCATAAGGGAGGCGCAAGGGAGCATATACATTAATCCCTATTATATGCAGGGACTCTCCATGAAGATAGAGGATACAGATACAAAGGAAGAGATTTATAATGATATAGCATATCGTCCGACCTCGGATAAGGCTTTTTTTCATGGCATTCACTTTGACAGAAAAAGTGATAAACATATCTTTGTAATAAATGAAGAGAAGGACTTTTTAGTGGATGGGACATCTTACCGGGCAACCTTTCAATACGACTTAACGGGAAGCTATCGAAGCTTCTTTTCTATGCTATGGAAGCTGATTATCCTTTATGTAGCCATCGTTGTTCTGATTATCCGAAAGGGAAGAAGAAGCGATGAAAAGATATTCGAACCAATCCGGATAATGTCTGCAACGGCGAATCGTCTGACCGTCCATAATCTGAACAGTGAGAGGCTGAATGTGGCAGGAACCCAGAATGAATTAAGAGACCTGGCGAATATCATTAATCAGATGCTGGATAGGATTGATATCTCTTATGAAAGCCAAAAGCAATTTGTATCGGATGCTTCCCATGAGCTTAGGACACCGATTGCCGTAATTCAGGGATATGCCAACATGCTTGACCGCTGGGGGTCTGAAAATGAAGAGGTATTGGAAGAATCGATTGAAGCGATACAAAATGAAGCCCGTGCCATGCAGGACTTGGTAGAAAAGCTTTTATTCCTGTCCAGACATGATAAACGAACCTTGAAGCTTCATAAGAAACGGTTTAATGTAAGACCAATGGTTGAGGATATGGTGAAGGAGACCAGGCTGCTTGCAAATAATCGTATTATAAGCTGCCCGGTATTAGAGGATGCCGTTGTATATGGCGATGAACAGGCCTTAAAGCAGGCGATTCGTATCTTTATTGACAATGCGGTGAAATATTCAAGAGATGGGGATGAAATCTCTGTTCTATGTAAGAACCAGAACGGAGATTGTGTTATTACGGTTCAGGACACCGGAATCGGTATGACAAGAAATGATGTGGAGCATATATTTGACCGTTTTTATCGTTCTGAACATGTAAGAACCCAGAATATCAGCGGCCACGGACTGGGGCTGTCATTGGCCAAATTAATCATCCTTGCCCATACCGGCAAGATAAAAGTCCGTACCCAGTTTACAAAGGGAAGCAGCTTTATCATTACAATCCCGAACCGAAAGTTTTAATTATAAAAAGGCGTGTTACACGAAATTGTGCAACACGCCATATTTTTGCAGCTGTTTATGAAGGCTCATACGGATTATATATTCTTAAATTGTGCCATGTAAAGGTCATAATACAGGCCCTTCTTTGCAAGAAGCTCATCCGAGCTGCCTTCTTCTAAAATCTGTCCGTCATCAATAACAAAGATTCGGTCAGCCTTACTGATGGTGGATAACCGATGGGCAATTACAAAGGAGGTACGCCCCCTCAGCAGTGCCTCAATGCCCTGCTGTACTAAAATCTCGGTATGGGTATCGATACTGGAGGTAGCCTCGTCAAGAATTAATATCTTGGGCATGGAAACCATGGTTCTGGCAAAGGCCAGAAGCTGCCGCTGTCCAATTGAGAGACCGCCGCCCCGTTCCTTCAATTCCGTATCATAACCATTTTCCAGCTTGGTAATAAAGTCATGGGCATTTACGGCCTTGGCAGCAGCGATGATTTCCTCATCTGTGGCATCAAGCTTGCCGTAGCGGATATTGTCTTTTACGGTGCCTGAGAACAGGAAGTTATCCTGTGTCATGATACCCATCTGCATTCGAAGGCTCTCGATAGACACGTCCCTGACATTCTGTCCGTCAATATAGACATTACCCTGCTGTACATCATAGAACCGGCTTATAAGGTTTACGATGGTTGTTTTTCCTGCGCCGGTAGGTCCTACCAGAGCAATTGTCTCTCCGGGCTTAACCTTAAAGCTTACGTTGTTAAGCACCTGGGTGTCCTTGTCATAGGCAAAGGATACATGGTCAAAGACGACCTCACCTTTAATTGGAGGCATCTCTTTAACATGGGATGCATCCGCTATCTCCGGGCGGGTATCCAGAATATCAAAGATTCGCTCGGCACCGGAGATATTCGTAATCAGCTTATTGTAAAAATTACTTAAGTTCATGATGGGACGCCAGAACATTCCGATATAGATACCAAATGAAATTAATGTTCCGACATTATCAACACCGATGCCCATAACCTTAACGGCAACATAGTACATGGCGATGGTTCCGATTCCCCAGCTGATATCTACTACTGAGAAAAAGGCGTCATTTATAAGGATGGCACTCATAAAGGAGCCTCTATGCTCCTTCAAGAGATGGTCAAAATCCTCTTCGGTTTCTTTTTCAGCCGTATAGCTTTGAATAATCCGCATACCGGAAAGGTCCTCATGAATAAAAGCGTTTAGATTCGAGCTTTTCTTTCTGTGGATACGCCATCTCAAATGGGACCGGGTCTCAATGTACCACAGACCGCCCAGCATCAGCGGCAAACTGACTAAAGAGGCCAGAGCCAGCCGCCAGTTTTTGATAAGCATAATAATGACAACGGCACTTATCGTTACAAAATCCGGTATAAGTGTGGTTACACTGTCGGAAAGCACATCCTTTAGGGAATTGACGTCTCCGATAACCCGGGCAAGTATCTTGCCTGTAGGCCGGCTGTCAAAGAAGTTAAAGCTGAGCTTCTGAATGTGGGTATACAGCTCTTGCCGGATTCGCAGCAATACATCATTTGACATCTTTGCCATCAGGAACATTCTTAGTTTTATCAATAAGATAAAGATAAGGTTTATTCCGATGGAAAAGCTGATTAATATAAGCAATCTCTGCATATCTTTGTTCGCTACATGAACGTCAATGGCCCTTTCAATTAACAGAGGGTTAATGATGGAGATTGCAACGGTTACCAGCATAATCAGTATAACAAAAGCAATTGTTATGCGGTATGTTAACAGATAACGGAATAACCGTATCATTGTGGTTTTTTTACTGACTGAGCTCATTTGCTCGTCATCTTTTATGGCGTTTATTGACATACTGCCACCTCCCTGCCTTCAGAGTCGATACCGGTCGGGTTGACGGAGGATATATACTCCCCATACTGGGCCAGATAGGTCTGGTAGTAATATCCCTTTTCTCCAAGGAGCGTCTCATGGGTTCCCCGTTCGCTAATCTTCCCGTCTTCGAGAACGATTATTTCATCTGCATTTCTTACAGCCGATATTCGATGGGCGATAATTATTTTTGTGGCGTCTATCTGGGACAGCGCTTTCTGAATCATATGCTCTGTTTCCATATCAAGGGCAGAGGTAGAGTCATCTAATACCAGGATAGGAGCTTTTTTAGCCAAAGCTCTGGCGATACTGATTCTCTGCTTTTGTCCGCCGGAAAGACCCACGCCGCGCTCTCCGACGATGGTCTCATAGCGGTCATCCATCCGGTCAATAAACTCACTTGCCTGCGAATAATTTGCTGCTTCGATAATCTCTTCGTGATTTACATTGGTTCTTTTTCCCAGCTTTATATTTTCACTAATTGTATCTGAGAATAGGAAGATATCCTGCATTACCAGGGAAATATTCTCCCTTAACTGCGCTAGCGGCAAATCCTTAATATTCACACCGTCCAGCCGGATTTCGCCTTCGGACACGTCATAAAAACGCTGTAATATATTAATGATAGAGGATTTGCCGGTACCGGTTGCACCCATAATACCGATGGTTTTACCGGCTTCCAGGTTAAAGCTTATATCCGTAAGAATAACATTGTCCTTGATGGTTAAGGAGACATTGTCGAATTCGATGGCACCCTTCACCTCATCAAGAATCACAGGATTTTCAGGACTGGTAATGACCGGCTTCTCGGCAAATATCTTCCGAATTCTTTTATACGAAGCAAAGGCAGCCGCTAAATCATTGGAAAGCCAGCCCAGCATCTCCATGGGCCATACGATATTCATGGAGTACTCGGTGAAAGCTCCCAAGGTACCCAGAGAGATATCTCCGTTAATTACCTGCCGTCCTCCGAATAAGATTACAACCATGGGAAGAAGCTTGGTAATCAGCTGAAAATAGGGATACAGTTTGATAAATACCTTGGATTGCTTCATATTCAATTCATAGTATTGTTTGTTATGGGATAAAAACTTGTTAATTTCAAATTTCTCTCTTGCAAAGGATTTTACGGTACGGACACCGGCTAAGTTCTCCTGTGCAACGGTATTTAATTTGGCATTCTGTTCACTAATCTTTTCATATATTTTGCCGAGCTTATGCTCCATCAATATGGCAAGACCGGCTACGACCGGCAGTACAATTGTCGGTATAACCGCCAGGCTGGGACTTAGGCGGTACATAAAGAATAGTGCGATTGCCGTATGGATGATTACTTCGAAAATCAGCATACTGACATAACCGGCAGCAGCCCAGATTCTGTCTACATCATCCTTTACACGGGACATTAATTCTCCTGTGTTGTTTTCATCAAAAAAGCTTACGGATAAGCCCTGTATATGGGTAAATAACCGTTTTCTTAATTTTGAGCCTATTTTTGAGCTTACGGTATCAAAGATTAGTTCCTTAAAATAGGCGAATATAGCTCTTCCAAAGCCAATAAATAGTATCATTAATAATAATGATGGAAGAAGGCCTGTTTCTCCGTCTATAATTACATTATCTATGATACGCTTTGTAATCTGCGGCGAAACCATATCCATGATAACGGCAACCACCGTACAAAAAAGCGCAAAGGCATATGCATACCAGTATTTTTTTAAGTAATAAGATAATTTGTTCATTGCTCCTCCGTTTCCTGCACCTATAAAAATATTTCGTTCGGTAACCAGTCTTTAACTTTAGCATACGTTAATCCCATTTTGAGGCTTTTAGGGTAAAAAATAAGCCGCGGCAGAAACACCACGGCGTACAAGCAAAAATCTGGTTATACTTATCCTTTGCCAATTGCTGACGGCGGCAGGGCAAGAAGGATAAATTAATTATGAACTCGATTTTTACAGCTCCATGAGGTATTTCCACATAAAGAGATATTCATGCTATTATTATTGACGGTACCGATTCTTAACTTCATATGTTTTACCTCACTTTCTGTAATAGTCTGCCAATATTATATCGAGAAGAAACACGAATGTCAACAAAAAAATAAAAAATTAAACAAATTATTAACAAAGATAAAATTTAATTGGAGAAAATTCTTAATTTTTGATTAACATTTTAAATATTCAAGGTTTGTTCATAATTATATGCTATACTAATTTTTGATGGGAATACATCAACATCAGTAAAGGTTGTGATGGAATGGATCTACCAATGTTATATAATCAGGCGGAGGAGTGGAGTTACGCTTTGATGCTGTATGATTCGGCTTTGAAGGAAATTAATACAAAGCTTGAAATCCTTAAAAATGAATTTAAACTGGCTCATCAGTATAATCCGATTGAGCATATTACTTCCCGATTAAAAACTCCTCAGAGTATTGAAAAAAAATTAAGAAGATATGAAAAAGAACTGACCGTGGACAATGTCATTAAACATATCAATGATGTTGCCGGCATACGCATTATCTGTTCCTTTACCTCAGATATTTATAGAATTGCTGATTTGATTACGAAATTAAGTGATGTTAAGGTATTAAAGATAAAAGACTATATTGCGAATCCTAAGCCCAATGGTTACACCAGCTATCATATGATTGTAACCATACCGGTGTTTCTTTCGGATATGACGATAGACACAAAGGTAGAGATACAGATTAGAACCATAGCGATGGATTTTTGGGCCAGTCTGGAGCATAAAATCTACTATAAATTCGAGGGAAATGCACCGGACCATATACAGAGGGAATTGAAGGAGTGCTCTGAATTGGTGGCCTACCTGGACCGGAAAATGCTTTCGATAAATGAAGAAATACAAAATTATAGTACCCAACAGGCGGAAGAGTATAGTATAATAAACAGGTCAGAAGTAGTAGAATCCTTTGGAGTTATTGTTGATGAGGAACATGCTAAGGA
>JAEZXP010000215.1 GCA_023419655.1 Bacillota bacterium
ACTTTACCTGGGGATATACCGGAGCCGTTCCTACTCCGCCCGCAACAAAAAGCACCTTTTTACTGCTAATCTCTCGCTTCGGCATATTAATCAGCTCCGACCTTTGGCCAAGAGGACCCGTAAAATCGCGAAAGGCCTCTCCCTCTTCATATTCCGCCAATAATTTGGTTGAGCTGCCCAGCGCCTGAAATACAATTGTAACGGTTCCTTCCTCTCTGTCATAATCACAGATGGTTAACGGTATGCGCTCTCCCTTTTCATTCGCAATAAGAATCACGAACTGGCCCGGATAACAATGAGCTGCCACCCTGGGCGCTTTAATATCCATCAGATAAATAGAATCCGAAAGCTTTTCTTTCTTTGTAATAATATACATATGGTTTCCTGTCCTTTGCTAAACCTCTTTTTCATTTATAGATTCTCAAAATAATCAGATACCATATATTATATAATACAGGCATCTGAATATAAAAATAGTACGAAATTTATTATAAAGTAGATTGAATAAAAAATCCAGTTATTTTTCGCAATACTCACAGGAGGGCATTAACGGTATCCTTTTGGTGTCTGCTTACCTTTTCTGACACATCTTCAGGAATTCTTTATAGTTTTTTATCTCCTCTTCTCTATCAGCTCCTACCCTTCCAAGACGGTCACATCTGCATAATAGTGCAATTTCATGAATATCTATATCCTTCACCATCTGTGAAGGGTCTCCAAAGGGCAGCTTTTTTAATACATACAGCATATGCATGTGATACCTTACCATCAGGCTTACCTTCGTAATAAAATCATTATCATCCGTATAAAACTCCAGAAATTTTTTACTTAGGCCGGCTCCTGCCGCATCATGGTCATAGGAGGTTATTCTTCCCTTCCTAATCTTCGTTGTACCGGGCTTTCCTATATCATGAAGAAGCGCCGACCACATGAATACCCTTTTATCACGGCTATGCTCCCTTACCTTGGCCGCCTCATCTACCACCATCATTGTATGATTCCATACATTGCCTTCCGGATGATATTTCTTTGATTGTTCCACAGACTTTAACTCCAGCAGCATCGTAAGAGGATGCTGTTCCAGCTCCTTATCCAGGCTGTTAAAATACTCCGAAGGAAATTCATCCTCCAGCAAATGCTTCGTAAGCTCTTCAAACGTAATCTTCATCATCTTTTCATAACCCCCTTCCTCTAAAATTATACTGAAATATAGTATTATCAAACATGCTCTTTCTATCCTTTCAGAGTTTTACAAATTAAGCTGCAAATACTGGCATAACAAACCAGTATCGGGCAGATACTAACACCATGAAAAAAAGTTTTATTAAAAATTTCTTTGTTTGCGGCCTATGCGGATGGTGTCTTGAATGCTTTTGGACAGGCATGAGCTCTATAAAAAAATGGAAAAATAACGACAGAACGCTGGCATGCCGGACTTCTGTCTGGATGTTTCCCATATACGGCATGGCTGCCTGCTTAACACCCATTTGCTCTAAATTAGAAAAAAGGAACGCTCTGCTGCGAGGAGGTGTCTATGCAATTTTGATTTATCTGACGGAATACACGACCGGTGTCATTCTGAAGAAATATGGAGCGTGTCCTTGGGATTATAGCAAATCAAAGTTCAATGTTAAAGGGGTAATACGTTTTGATTATGCTCCTGCGTGGATTTTTACCGGACTGTTCTTTGAAAGAATCCTTCATGGAAAACACAAAAAAATTAGTCTTCCTCAAAATCAAAATTAACAGGTAAAACATGTTCCGGCCACAGCTCTTGAATCAGTCCTTAAAAAGAGGTATACTAATGTCCTGGCATATTCATCTTTAGGGTAGCTGTGCTGTTAGCCTAATGATGAGTATGCAAGACATTACACTCTGCATACTAAAGGATTGGGGGACATAAGCTTGTTAAAGGCAGTTATTTTTGATATGGACGGAGTTATTATAGACAGCGAGCCAATGCATGCAAAGGCAGGCGTTCTGGCACTTAAAGAATTCGATGTGGATATCTCTGTACAATATTGTTATGGTTTTATCGGTACCACCACTTATAGAATGTGCCAGCAGATGGTCCATGACTTCAACCTTCAAAATACACCGGAGGAGCTTCTTAAGGTCAATCTGGAAATGAAAAAGCTTCTTCTAAAGACGGAAGGATATCCTGCCATTCCGTCTATAACTGACCTGATAAAAAATCTTCACGATAACGGAATGAAGCTTATTATCGCCTCATCCTCTCCGCCCGAAGCCATTGAATATGTGATGAATACTCTCAAAATAAACGAATATTTTGAAGGCTATGTGTCCGGCAGCCATGTAAAGAACCCAAAACCCGCACCGGATATATTCCTGGCTGCCGCAAAAAAGCTTCATCTTCTTCCGGAGGAATGTATCGTAATCGAGGATTCCGCCAATGGCATCTATGCCGCCTGCGCCGCCAATATGCCCTGTATCGGCTTTATTAATCCCAATTCCGGCAAGCAGGATTTAAGCAAGGCTTCCATGCTGGTAGAGGGCTTTGAAGAGGTGGATTATCCCTTTATACGGGATGTGTATAATCGCTATCATAAGATACCCTGTACGATATTGGATACGGACAGGCTCGTCATAAGAGAACTTTCCATGGAGGACTTTGACGCTATCTATGCATTCTATACAGAGCCTGATACAGCCCGATATCTGTCCGGCTTCTCCCACAACCAGGAGACCGAGCAGGAAAAATTACAAGCCTATATTCATAATATATATCCCCTGTATGGCTATGGTCTCTGGGGTGTATACCTTAAAGATTCCATGAAGCTCATAGGAAGATGCGGTATCGAGCAATCTGGTATTGACGGCAATGCGGAATACGAAATAGGATACCTGATAGGAAAGCAGTATCGGCACAAGGGCTATGGATATGAAAGCAGCCATGCCGTACTTCATCACTTTTTTAATAAATATTCGGTGCCCCGGATAATTGCCGTCATAGACAAGGATAACATCGAATCCATCCGGTTAGCAGAAAGCCTTGGTATGAAATATACCGGCGACACCCTGCGAAATAACCGCAGTAATTTCCTGTACGCCATGAATAGAGGCGACCTGACCCTGTAGAAAAACCATTACAAAATGCTGAGAGAACACGGATAAATCCTCAAAGAAAATATAGCAATTAGGAAGGTGAGCAAATGCATGGCAGAAGCACAAAGCAGAAGCAGCTTATAATATCCATATTAAAAGAAGCCAATCGGCCGCTGTCTATCAATGAAATATACAATAATATCCTTTGCGAGCTTCCGAGAATCGCAAAGTCAACCATATACCGGAATATCGACCTGTTACTTGAGCAGAATCTGATTGAGAAGCACCATATTAATGATAACGAAATATGCTATCTCTATAAAAACAATAAAGGTGAACATGCTCATTTTATAATATGTGATGAATGCAAAAAAATTTATAATCTCCCTACCTGTCCGATTAAGGAAATTGAGAATTCAATCGAGGCAGAAGGCTTTATCATCAAAGACCATCAAATTCAAATCACAGGCATATGTAAAAGCTGTGCAGGAAATCACAAATAACCGATACATACAAATCCTTCCGGAAGCCAATACCGGAAGGATTTGTTCGTACCTGATTATTATAAGCTTTTCCACCCTTACGGCAAGGTTGTTGAACCGGCAGGCGTTACCGTTGTACCGTTTGCACCGCCATTTGCTCCGTTATTTCCGGAGGCGCCTGGTGTTACCGTTGTACCATTTCCATTATTTCCATTCGCACCATTATTACCATTATTACCGTTATTTCCATTATTTCCATTGGTTCCGTTATTTCCAGACGCACCTGGTGTTACCGTTGTGTTAGGATTATTCGTTTTTCCGTCATTTGCACATGCCGTAAAAGCTATCATAATGACGCAGCATAAAGCTATCAATATGCTTAATCTCTTTTTCATGGATACTCCTCCTAAATAATTTGATTTCATTTTACTCACTTAGTATCCCACTCATAATATGATTTATGCATATTCAAGCAATCATTGCTCTCCTTTAAAGTAAATTAATAATTTTAGAAGTAAATTCTGTCATATCTTTTCTAAACCGCATTGGAAGATTATTTCTTTGAAGCTTCGGATTAATACGCTCTTTTATGGCGATATTCTCAAAAAAGATTTTCCATAAATCTTCATATTCATCATAATCATCTGCCTGTGTATCATAATATTCATCCATGCCGGGAACCTCAGCCAAAACCCAGGATTTTCCGGGAATATGCAGGGAGCATCTGTTCCTGTTTCCGTCATATATAACAAACTTTTCCATCGGAAGCCGGTCAGCAAAATGAGGCGTTATAAGAGACAGGACATTATTTTTAGGATGAATGATGGCAGTTAATATTCCCCTATCCTGCTCTGAAAAGCGAATAAATCCCAAAAGATGATGCGCCTCACCAGCCACATACCGGCTTATCTTGAACACGCGGTTAACGGATTCCTTGCTTAGATGGTTAATAATATCCCTGCCGATATGAAATCCCAGAATCAAAAACCTGTATATCAAATCGCCTTTTCCCTGATAATCCGACAAAGCAACACGGCATATCATTTCATATGCTTCTAAAGATATCTTCTTTTTTATTGAATGAGATACTTTCATTGCCTGCTCAAAATCAGTCTTAACCATGATGTAATCCGAGAACAACTGCATATTTGAATAATTATTTTTTTCACATTGTTCTTCTATCTTCACATTAGCATGTCCATATCCCGAACTCCAAGCCTGGTAAATTGCTGTAAATATACCGTCTATACTGTTTTCACACAAAAAAATTTTAATAGAAGCCATCGGTTCCTCCATCGGGTTTATCTTCAAAAAATCATTCTATCCATGGGCAATTTGCCGAACTAAAAACTTCTCATCCGGCTGAAAGGCCACATCATCAAACAAGGATAGCTGCCTGTAGGTAACATCCCTCTCAATTCCGAAGGGAAGTCTGTCCTTGACCGCTAAAAGCTCCCTTGTTATAAAATCCTCGTTAAGCTTAACAGGGTACATCATCCTGCCGTTACAGGTGATAAAATATACCGCCCGCTTTAATACAATTCCCAGTGCCTTCAAATCCTTAAAGTCTAAAACCGCACTCTTTCTTGCGGCAATAATCCTTCGGGCTGAATTAACTCCGATTCCGGGCACTCGAAGCAATGTATGATAGTCCGCCTTATTCACCTCCACAGGAAACATCTCCAGATGCCGGATGGCCCAATCGCATTTAGGGTCTAAAAACACATTAAAGTTGGGATTTTTCTCGTCCAGAAGCTCCCTTATCTTAAAGCCGTAAAAGCGCAGAAGCCAATCTGCCTGATACAAACGGTGCTCCCTTAGAAGCGGCGGTCCATTCAGTGTGGCGGGAAGCATACTATCCTGATTAACATTCGTAAATGCCGAATAGAATACACGTTTCAAATCAAAATTATCATACAGAGCCTCGGAAACCGACATGATATGGTAATCGCTTTCGTCCGTGGCACCAATAATCATCTGGGTGCTCTGCCCTGCCGGCACATACCTGCTCTTGGCTGATAAGGGCCGTCTGTAAGAAGTTATGCTGGTATTCTGCGTAACAATATCATTAAAATCTCTATTCTGAACCTTTCCAAGCTCATTTAACCGCATGAATTTGTTGGCATCGTTATCCTTATGCAGATTATTATTTTTAAGAATCAAGCTGTTCCTGCTGCCTTCCAAGGTACCGCCTGCAGCTTTATCCGTAATTAAGATATCCGGACTTCGTTCATCTGTCAGAACAGCCTGTGAAGTTTTTTCTTTGTAAGGCGGCCTTCCTTCATATATACCCAGATATTCATTATGACTTTCCCTTCTTAGCTGAATCTGGCGCATGGGCTTGAGTATATTCTTCCTGCTCTTGTGAGGGGCAAGCTGCTTTAAGCTGCTCGCTGTCGGCAATTCCAGATTGACACTCATCCTGTCGGTATACCACCCCACAGCTTCAATTAATGCCGGGTCCGTACCGGGAATGGCCTTACAATGGATATATCCATTAAAATGATAATCCTCTCTTAGCATTCTTAAGGCTTCAAAAATCAGCTCCATCGTATGGTTCGGACTGATGGCAATTCCTGAGCTTAAGAATAATCCCTCAATATAATTTCTCCGGTAAAATTCCATCGTAAGCTCACAGACCTCCTGCGGGGTAAAAGAAGCCCTGACGACATCATTGGAGGAACGGTTAATGCAGTATTTGCAGTCGAATATACATTCATTTGTAAACAGCATCTTAAGAAGCGAAATACATCTTCCGTCAGCAGAAAAGGTATGACAAATACCACAGGCCTTGCTGTTACCGATACCGGACCCATCCCCCTTACGGTCAACACCGCTTGAGGTACATGCCACATCATATTTTGCCGCATCGGATAAAATCTCCAGCTTCCTTTGGATTGACATACCTTCTTGTATAACCATTTTACGCCTCCTGATTTGCAAACATCTGTTCTGTTTTTATTATAGCAAACCGGACGGAATAAGTCAACAAAATTCCAAACAATTGTTCTTATTTTTTGATTCTATTTTTTTTATGCTGTCTGCTGCCTTTTTCTCTTGGCTACAACCATAATAATTGTAAAAAATACGGCTGCAAATCCTATCTGAATTGCCATATATTGAAGTACCGGCAAAATATCCCTTATATTGTAATTGTTCAAGCTGAGTATTGTGTTATTTGCCCTCACATACCAGAATGTCGGGGTAAAGCTGCTCACTCTTATAACCGCCGCCCCTAAAAATTCCTGTGGTACAAACACACCGCTTATAAATGACATGCTTAATGACAGCAAAGTTGATAAAGCCTGTACTGCATTCTTTCCTTTCACAGCTATGCCGATAAGATAGCTTATGCACAAGACGGTTATAGCGAACAGGAAAGCATTTATCCATGTTAAAATAAGGTTATAATCAAACTGACGAAACGGATTGCACAAGTATCCGACCACAATGAATACAACAAGATATACCATGACAAAAATCAGATTGGCCAGTATAAGCTGCATATTGAAACTGCGGTTTGACACCGGTGAAGCAAACTGTCTCCTTATAATATCCTTGCCGTGAAACGACACCATGACCGTACTAACACCAAGAATAAAACATACAATCATAATATAACCAAGATAGTTAAAATAATAGCTGTTAAATTCTGCTGCGTCCAATGTATCCTTCTTTTTTGAGTCGATTACGACCTCCGTATCCGATATCGTATTCATTTTCATAAAAGCGGACAGTTCCTTTATATCGGTATCCCGATTGTGTTTGATATACACGCTTGCCATATTAAGATAATTGTTGACAGCATTATCTACAGATTGTATACTGTCCTGCTTATCCGGAAGAACCTCCTTAACAAGCATAATTTCATTTCCTTCTAGAAATTCCTCCGTAAATCCTTCCGGGATTGTCAGAATATAATGTACTTTTTGCAGGAACAATGCATCCTTTCTTGCTTCCTCATTGTCTTTTACATCTGCATATTTTACATAGTTCTCAAGATAGGATGTAAATGCTTCTAAAAACTCATTCTCCGTATCATTATTTATCAATATGACCGGAACCCTTTTTACCTCAAATTTATCGCTGTCCTGCCTGATAATACTGGTGGTTATAAGGAGCGTAATTCCTACGAACATAATGCCGTACAAGACCAACGTGACCAGCTGCTTTTTCATGATTTTAAAATACGTCTTAAATACTTGCATAGGTTTTCCTCCTTAATCCAAGATAAGATGCAATCCCCATTATAACCGTCATTATTACTAATATTGTTATGTTCCTGTTGAATCGGTTAAAGGTATCATAATAGTATAAAGAATAAAAGGAATCCGATACCAGATTTATAGGGTTTATATATGCTAAAAACGGTACCTTTTCCGCAATAATATACTTCATGTCTGCAAACATCATTCCTGACAGGAATCCAAACAGCATAATAATTGACGTCAGAATCGCCGACTGAACGCCTCCGCTTTTATTTATCCATACACCGACTACAGCTCCGAGAAAGATTCCGGCAATGGAACCGACAATACAGGCCAGTACCAACTGAGGCATATTGTCTCCAAAGTCAATATTTATCACCTTTATCATATAAAGCAACATAAGAAGAATGCTTCCTGCATGAGCTGTGAAAGCTGCCAGCATTTTGATAAGCAAAAGCTTCATTTTTCGTACCGGAGATACATTAATCCTGGCTCCGACAGGTGACCGATTCGCCTGAATATAATACACCTCATCCAATCCCCAGTTTGCCGCAAAAAAACATGTAAATGCCAGTAATGCATAATAGTAAATCAGTATAAAATTCGGAGTTGCTCCGTTTTGCTGCTCGCTTACAAAGCTTTTATATTGCATGACATCATCCATCAGGCCCTGATTAAAAGCCCCCGGATTATTTATAAGAATTGCCTCTATTGTCTGGGATGCCCGGCTATAGCTGTCAAGAAAGGATTTTATGATGGTCTCATTGATACCGTTTCGCTTCACATAGAGCTTTGGCTCTCCATCATTGACAATATAGGCTCTAATATCGCCATCTTCAAGTAATCCGGCTGCTTCCTCCCTGTCTGAATATCGTATGTCAAACAAAGGAACCCCTTCCGTTATCTCGGCTGTCTCCAGCACATCCTTTAAGGAATCCATGGCATCTTCACCCTGTACATTCTGTACATAGGCAATCTTGATGGTTTTAAGGTCATTTGCACTGAATAGATTGCCAAATGCAAAATAATAGCAGGTGACAAGCGCTATAGGAAAAACATAACACCAAAAAATATTCTCTTTATTTCGAAACAGGCATTTTAACCTGGTCGTATATAATCGAAAAAACATATCCATTCCGCCTTTCATGATAATCTATCAGTCTCTTAATTCTTTTCCGGTAATCTCAAGGAATACGTCATTTAATGTGGGCAGCTGTGTGAACACCTTCCCAAAATCAATCTTATTATTTTCCAGGTAATGAAGAACCTGTATCAGGTTGTTCTTACCCTTTCCTGATTTAATCATTAGCTGGTTGTCGTTGTATTCTACGGATACAACATTGGGCATCTCCCTAAGCGTCAGCAGCTGCTCTTCACTGATTTTATAGGTTTCAATCGATATCTTTTCCCCTATCGAAATCATCCCCTTCAGCTCTTCCTTTGTCCCCTGAGCAATCACCTTTCCCCTGTCGATAATGGCAATATTGTTACAGATTTGCTCCACTTCCTCCATATAATGCGATGTGTATATAATGGTAGCACCCTGCTCATTTAACTTCTGGATTCCCTCCAGTATCTTATTCCTGCTTTGGGGGTCTACTGCTACTGTCGGCTCATCCAATATAATCAACTTAGGCTTGTGTACAATGCCGCAGGCAATATTTAACCTTCTGAACAATCCGCCGCTTAATTTCTTAGGATAGAATTTCTTATAGTCCTCCAGAGATACGAACTGGATGGCTTCCTCGGTCAGCTCCCGTATCCTGTCCTTATCATTAATATACAGACTGCAAAAATACGAAATGTTCTCATAAACGGTAAGCTCATCAAATACAGCCACATTCTGCATGATGATGCCGATATCCCGCTTAATGGCATATTTATCAGGCCCCATTGTCTTTCCGAAAATCTCTATCGTACCCTTGTCATACTTTAATAGTGATAATATACAATTAATCGCTGTTGTCTTACCTGAACCATTCGGTCCCAACAGTCCGAATATTTCTCCTTCCTTTACTCCAAAGCTTAAATAATCCAGCGCTACAAGCTTTCCGTACCGCTTAACAAGTCCATCCACCTTTACTATCATAATAATCCTCCTTTATAAATTTTAAAATTTAGCTGCCTGTAATGGAGGATTTATCCTCCTCTATAAAGTTTATATTCTCATTACTTCTAACGGAGGAATTACCCTCCAGCCATCATAACTTTGATAATACCACTATACCGCAGGAAAGAGCGTATGTGTAGTGAAATGCGTCACTGTTCTCAATGACAAATGTCATTATATAAGACTATTCGAATACTTTTAAGCATTTGTCATTTGACAATATGTCATTATATAAGACTATCAGAATACTTTGAAGCATTTGTCATTTGATAACAGGTCACTATATTCACGGATTGACAAGCAATCCTTCTCATGCAATACTAAAATAACCAACGAATTCAATTCCATAGGAGTATCCCATGAATGAGATAATGGATAAAATACTGCTTTTTATATCAAGCATGATAATATACCTATTGCGGGATTATAGTCTCTTTGCTGTAATACCTGCCATCCTTACTATCATGTTAAGCTGTCTGTTCTACTATTTTGAAAATCCAAAGATGATTCTGTATGGATGTATCGCCCACTCTGCTTTGTGCTTATTTATCCCCGGCTATATCATTTTCCTGCCGATTCTTCTATATGATATCATCAAAAGCAAATACCAGGTCTTTTCGCTTCTTATAATAATGGTATTTATAATCAATGCAAAATCATATACGCTATACTTTTTTCTCTTCGCCGTTATTATTATGCTCACCTCTGTACTGCTAAAAATAAAAACGGTTAAACTAAACGCCTTACAGGCCGACTACAATGAACTGCGGGATACCTCATCTTCCTATTCACAGCTTTTAGAGGATAAAAACCGGAGCATACTAAAGAATCAGGATTATGAAATCAATCTTGCTACCCTGAATGAGAGAAACCGGATATCGAAGGAAATACACGATAACATCGGTCACCTTCTGTCCCGGGCAATCCTGCAGGTGGGCGCCCTCCTTACCATTACGAAGGAAAAGCCCATCCATGATGAGCTTTCAGCCCTGAAAAACTCCTTGTCTTCAGGCATGGATGATATCCGCAGCAGCATCCATAAGATGTATGATGAATCGGTTGATTTGTATACGCAGATAGAACAGTTAATGAAAGAATTTACTTTCTGTGAGATATATTTTGATTATGATATCACCAATTCACCTCCGATTGACCTGCGGTACTGCTTTATCGCCATCGTAAAAGAAGCTTTGGCAAATATCATGAAGCACTCAAATGCAACAAAGGCAACGATCATCCTGCGAGAGCATCCTGCCCTGTATCAGCTGATTATAAATGACAACGGAGCCATAAATGAACAGAAGCAAAACATGATATCAAATTACCTGGAAATGCCCGAATACCGGGAGGGAATGGGACTTCGCAATATTGCCGACCGGGTAAAGGGTTTTAACGGCAATCTGAACATCACGCCGGAAGAAGGTTTTCGAATATTTGTTACCGTACCGAAAAGGACCGATATCACGAATAAATTATAAGCTTTATTGCATTCATTGCATTCGTGTCAGGTGAATGTGAATGTGTAGAATACAATATTCGACCATAGGAGTTAATATAATGAATAAAATAGAAAAAACGAAAACGTACCTTATGCAGATTTTTAACGATAGTGAGTATTTGAAAGACAGACCTTACGAGAAGGCATACCGGCTCGACCACACCTTAAGGGTGGGCCACTGGGGAAAGTATATCGCTGAAAATGAGGGACTTGATGTTGAGGCTCTTGTTGTTGGCTGCTTGCTTCATGATGCAAGCTACATCGAGGAAATGCCCACGGATGAGATACGATACAACCACGGACGCCGTTCAGCTGAAATCGTCCGGCCATTTGTTGAAACCCTGGGGTTTGATTTCGACACAACGAATGACATCCTTTACGGCATTGCAATTCATGTAGACAATGAATCCAATTTTGACTGGCATCGTTCTGTACTTGCTGAAAGTATTAGTGATGCCGATAATATCGACCGTTTTGATGTTTATCGAATCTATGAATCACTGGAATACGAGAAGTTTTCTCAGATAACCAACGATGAGAAAATTGCATATTGTGAGAAGAGAATTGCAAGAGCACAAAAGAATCTGGAGATTAACTTTGCAACGGATACGGCAACGAAGGCGTTTCATGAGGAATTGCATACAATGAAGACATTTTTTGAACGTATGCTGGCGCAGTGCCGGCGGACTGTTTAAGGCGCACCACGACAAGGGGGGTTAATAAAATGAAGGTTATACTTATCGATGATGATAAACTGGTCTGCTCTTCTTTAAAGATAATCTTATCGGCAGATTCTGAAATAGAGGTGGCAGGTACGGGGCACTCCGGCACTGATGCAATCCAGCTTTATAAAGACTTTCGGCCGGATGTCCTTTTAATGGATATTCGAATGGAACAGATGAGCGGCCTGGATGCCGGTGAAATCATTTTAAATGCGTATCCGGATGCAAGAATTCTATATCTGACTACCTTTCTGGATGATGACTACATCATAAAAGCCCTTCGCATCGGTGCAAAGGGCTATATGCTCAAACAGAACTATGAAAGTATTGTTCCTGCCATTAAGGCAGTATATATGGGACAGAATGTGTATGGTAATGAGATTATCACCAAACTTCCCAATTTGATAGGAAGGCCCGAAAACATTAATACCTTGGACCATCTGAATATTACCGAAAGAGAATTCGCTATTATTAAAAAGATAGCAGACGGACTTTCAAATAAAGAAATATCCGAAACCCTTTTCTTAAGCGAAGGTACCGTCCGTAATAATATCAGCAATATCTTAGATAAGCTCCGTCTGCGGGACCGTACCCAGATTGCGGTATATTACTACCAGAATTTATCTTAATTTAGGGCCTTGATTATAAAGCTCTACAAGTACAACGTTCTACAAATAACTTGACGGAGTACGCCGGATAAACTTTCAGAGGTAATATTCAAAAAACGCAGACGTAGTGGTGCTACGACGAGGCTTTTTGAATGTTGCATATGGACGTTTAGACAAGTAATCAGTCGAGTTAATTTGAGAACGTTGTACGAGGCATAACATGGATTGCAATCCCTTCAACATCCTCTGCTGCCTCTGTTATTGCCTCCTCATACGTAGGATGGGGACGAATAATCCTGGCAATATCTTTATAGGTAAGCTTTCTGGATATTGCCAGGGCCAATTCCCCCACCATATCGGTCGCCCTGTCACACAAAAGCTGTGCTCCTAAAACTCTTCCGCTTTCAGCATCACATACCAGCTTGATGAATCCTCTCTCTCCCATAGACAGCAGGGTTTTACTATTGCCAAGCATGGGATACTTGCCAACCTTAACCGGATATCCCTGCGATGCCGCTTCCGCCTCATCCATGCCCACAGATGCCACCTCCGGAACCGTATAGATACAGGAAGGTATCACATCCAAATCAATCGACGGCTGATGTCCGCAGATTCTTTCCACCGCTGCGATTCCCTGGGCTGAGGCTGCATGAGCCAGCTGTTTTCCGCGAATAACATCACCGATAGCATAGATGCCCGGAATGCTTGTTTCAAAATCAGTATTCACCTTCATACAAGCACCGTCCATCTCAGGAGAAATACCCTCCCCGAACAGCCCTTCGGTATTTGCACGTCTTCCCACGGATAATAGAATTCCCTCCGCTTCGGCTGTCTTTAAGCTGTCCTTCTGTATATACTCACACACAAGCCCATTGGAACCGTCTTCTGCTATCTTGACTACCTTTGCTCCCGTATGAATCTTAATTCCTTTCTTCTTAAGGCTCATCGCAATGCTTTGGGATATCTCCTTATCCATACCGGATAAAATCCTGTCCATGGCCTCAATAATCTCTACCTCACAGCCAAGTTCATTGTATATGGTAGCCATCTCTATTCCGATAACGCCGCCGCCGATAATCAGCAGCTTGCTGTACTGCCTTCCCTCACCGGACAACAGTTCATCACTGGTCACTACATTCTCCAGATGTGAGCCTTCGATAGCCGGTATTATGGGTACCGAGCCGGTGGCAATCAGTATAGCAGAAGTCTCCACGTCAATTTCTTCATTCCGGGACTTAACCCTCACGGTATGCTGTGAGGTAATTGCAGCCGTACCCTCGTATACGGTGACTCCATTTGCCTTAAGAAGTCCTTCAATGCCTTTTTGTATCTTCGCTACGACCTCATCCTTCCTTACCATAAGCTTGTTATAATCGAGATTTAATCCGGTAAAGGAAATACCTGCTTCCTCCATCTGCTTTGCTTCACATAGAAAATGAGTGCTGTGCATCAGGGTCTTTGTGGGTATACACCCACGGTTCAGACATGTGCCTCCAATCTCTCTTTTCTCTATAAGAGCCGTTTTTTTCCCAAGCTTTGCCGCCTTTATTGCAGCCACATATCCTCCGGGCCCGGAGCCTATTACGATTAAATCATATCTGTCTGCCATCAATCCTTCCTCCTAACGATTGTCATATCAAAATTCCTCACGAACAAGTCGTATTACATCCTCCAGCATCTGTCTTTTATCCATCCCCGGTACGATTCTCCTTAAAGCTTTCTCCATATCTTCTGCCTTAAATGTGCAACCCGTCAGATATTCAGGAATCGCTTCAAATAGCTCCGTATCAAGAGCATCCGAATAAGCCCGGCAATCCTTTATAATACCGCCCTCCACTACCATCTGAAGCTCCGCCTCTCCCCAGTCAAACCGCCTTGTAAAGTTGTCGCCAAATTCTATCTTCCTGCCATAAATCCATTCCCAGGAAGCAAATTTTTCTTCACCCGAATGAAGCTCCTTTTCTGGCAGCAGCATTGTATCAATCTTTACCGGCTCCAGTCCATAGACTTCTCCAAAGGCAGTTATCAGCTCATCCTTTAACCTGCTAATTGTAAGATTAGGCTTGTATTCATTAAGATTTGTAACTCTGGATTTTACAGAATCCACACCCTTTGACTGGAGCTTCGCCTTTGATACATTGAGGTACCTGGATAAGCTGGGCATGTCCACATCGACTAAAATCGTTCCATGATGATAGCATTGATTCCCTGTGGAGTAAAATGCATTGCCGGAAAACTTTTTCCCCTCCACAGTAATGTCATTTCTGCCTGATTTAGCCGCCGGGATACCCAGACGGTTAACCGCCCTTATTATGACCTCCAGCTGCTTCTCTAGATTATAATTTCCCTTTGTAACAAGGAATGTAAAATTCAGATTGCCCATATCATGATATACGGCACCTCCGCCGGACAGTCTTCTGACCAGCCTTCCGCCGGCTTCATCCAGCTCCTTAATCCGGCATTCCTTCCATGGATTTTGGTTCCTGCCGATAACAACGGTTTTCTCATTCTGCCACAGATAAAGAATGCATTCATCCTCCTTGACAGTATGCAGCAGGTATTCTTCCATAGCCAGATTCCTATATGGGTTGGTTTCATTCGTAATGTAATATTTTAATTGGTTAATCGCAATCCCTCTTTCTTATTTTATCATCTATGTTTCTTACTATCAAAAAGCAGCTCCAGGCATCATATACATTTATAATTCCTGGAGCAGCCGCATTTAATTAATCTTGTGAAAAATGATATCGCAGAACCGGGTTTCTTGCTGCCATTACTTCATCGGGACGTCCTATCGGTGTCGTTACAGGACTGTCATGAACGGCATCGGGATTTTCAAAGGCTTTATTATAAATCTCCTTGAATATCCGGACAGCTTCATCCAGGGTCTCCTTCGTCTCTGTCTCGGTAGGCTCCACCATCAATGCTTCATGAACAATCAAAGGGAAGTACATTGTTGGCGGATGAACCTTATAATCTAGCAGTGCCTTGGCAAAATCCAGTGCCGATACAGACTTTTCTTTCTTTAAACTCTCAAGTGACATGACAAACTCATGCATGCAGCGTCCGTTGCCGAAAGGAACGTCAAAGGTATCCTTTAGCATATGCAGCATATAATTGGCATTTAAGACAGCATTTTCAGAAGCATCCTTAAGGCCTTCCCTGCCTAAGGTCATCATATAGGTCAGTGCCCGTACGACTACAAGGAAGTTCCCATAGAAAGCCTTCACCCTTCCTATGCTCTTCTCATTCTTATCCTCAAATACAAGTCTGTCGTCTTTATGGATAATCCTCTGTGAGGGAAGATATTTTGCCAGAATCTCCTTACAGCCTACCGGACCGCTTCCCGGACCGCCTCCGCCATGCGGTGTGGAAAAGGTTTTATGAAGATTTAAGTGAACCACATCAAATCCCATATCACCGGGTCTTGCCACGCCCATAATTGCGTTCAGGTTGGCTCCGTCGTAGTAGTTTAAGCCTCCCGCTTCATGGATAATGCTTGTAATCTCAAGTATGTGCTCCTCAAATAAACCGATGGTGTTGGGATTGGTCAGCATAAAGCCTGCCGTATCCTCTCCGACCACCTTTCTAAGTGCCTCCACATCCACGAATCCATCCCCGGTGGACGGCACATTTATGACCGTAAAGCCTGCGACGGCAGCACTGGCCGGATTCGTTCCATGGGCAGAATCAGGAACAATGATTTTGTTTCGTTTGGTATCCTTTCTGTCCTGATGATAAGCCCAGATAAGCTTCAGCCCTGTATATTCACCATGGGCACCGGCAGCCGGCTGAAAATCCATAGCATCCATGCCGGTAATTTGGCTGAGATACCTGTCTGCCAGCTGATATACCTCAAGACATCCCTGTACCGTATGTTCAGGCTGCTGAGGATGAATATCAGAAAATTCCGGAAGTCCTGCTATCTCATTATTAATCTTAGGATTATATTTCATTGTGCAGGAGCCCAGGGGATAAAATCCGTTATTTACACCAAAGGTGCGCTGTGCAAGCTTTGTATAATGCCTGCTTATTTCTGTTTCAGAGACATGGGGAAGATTAAGCTCCTTCTTTCTTTTATAATCCTCACTTACTGACACCTGCTCTACATCACATTCAGGCAGCAGGTCCAATCCCCGATTCATATTGCCCTTTTCAAAGATAAGCTCCATAGTCACCTCTCATTTCCGTGCCATATTTATGGCACTGCCATTGGCGGTAATATACCGATGAAGAATGCGTTCCTTGCATTCTTCCAGTGTGAGTTAGAAATTCTTAGGCAGTGTATTTTGCTGCCTTAGTATTTCTCTCACACTACCTCCTTAAGAATCTGAACCAGAGTATCCATCTCTTCCCTCGTATTCAGCTCCGTTGCACACCAAAGTATCTGTTGATTACTTAGTGGATATCCTCCTAAGATTCCATGATTCTCAAGAGCTGTGAGTGCCTTGTCCGCATCCTTTACAGTGGTTACAAATTCATTGAAGAATTCTCCCGGATATACTAGCCGGTATCCGTCTATTTCGCATAAACGGTTTGCAAGATAATGCGCCTTCGACATGGAAAGGGTTGCCGCCTGCTCAAGGCCTTTCTTTCCCATGGCTGCAAGATAGACAGCCGCCGTCATGGCACAAAGCGCCTGATTGGAGCAGATATTGCTGGAGGCCTTCTCACGGCGGATATGCTGTTCTCTTGCCTGCAGGGTCAGAACAAATGCCCGTCTTCCCTGGGAATCGATGGTCTCTCCCGCAATTCTTCCGGGAAGCCTTCTCATCAGCTTATCCGTAGTCGCCATAAATCCAAGGTAGGGCCCGCCATAAGATAACCCTATGCCAAGGGGCTGCCCTTCCCCCACCGCAATGTCCGCACCATATTCTGCGGGAGTCTTTAATATTCCCAGCGAAATAGGATTGCAGCTCATTATATATTTGATATCTGAACCGGCAGTAAGCCTGCCTATCTCATCTGCGTCCTCTAAAAGACCATAATAATTGGGCTGCTGAATAAGGATGCATGCGGCTTCCTCATTCAGTTTATCTTTCAAACTTTCAATATCGGTCCGTCCATCCTTTGCCGGAATTATCTCTGCCTCCATGTCCGTTCCGCTGATATACGTTCTTATTGTCTGGGTAATCATCGGATTTACTGCTGCCGATATCAACACTTTTTTTCTTTTTCTCTCCTTGCTCATGACAACCGCCTCTGCGGCCGCAGTAGCTCCGTCATAAACGGAAGCATTTGATACCTGCATTCCTGTAAGCTCGCATATCATCGTCTGGAACTCAAAGATAGACTGAAGAACGCCCTGGCTTATCTCTGCCTGGTAAGGAGTATATGCCGTTATAAATTCCTCCTTGGAAGTAACCTGCTTCACAATGGAAGGTATATAGTGCCGGTATGCACCGCAGCCCCGGAATACGCTGTTAAATACCTTATTCTTTCCCGCGATTTTTTTCATCTTCATTGATACTTCCATCTCGGACATTCCGCCCGGAATGTTCAAGGGTGCATTAAGCTTAACTTCCTTCGGTATGACATCAAACAACTCTTCCATTGAATTTAGACCAATGGCATTCAGCATCTGATGCTGTTCTTGCTTCGTATTTGGAACATAAGTACCCATACGCTGACCTCCTAATCTATCCGGTGATTATTCGGAAATTAACCTCTTATATTCCTCTTCCGATAACAAATCCGCTTTATCCGTAACGTTTTCCACCTCTATGAACCATGTCTCCATCGCATCGGAATTAACGAGCTCCGGCTGGTCAAGAAGCTCCTCATTAACAGCCTTTACGATTCCGGATACAGGACTAAATACATTCGATACTGCCTTAACCGATTCTACGTCTGCGAAGGATTCTCCAGCCACTACCTCGTCTCCCTCCTCCGGAAGACTGATGAATACCAAATCACCAAGCTCATTTTGTGCATAATCAGAAATACCAATCCTTGCTGTTGTATCGTCTAAAAACTGTACCCACTCATGGGATTTTGCATATAGGAATTCCTTACTCATAACATACCTCCTGATGTTTGTTTTTTAAAATCCAGTAACTATAATCTTCATAACTTATTTAATATATGATTTATGCCAGCCGGATATATTATCTCTTATAAAATGGCAGCGCTACAACTTCTGCACTTATCCTTCTTCCCCTGACATCAATCTCAACTTCTGTTCCTATATCACCCGCTCCTGCATCTACAAGAGCCATCGCTATAGGATAACCCAAATATGGTGAATGGGTACCTGACGTGGTTTTGCCAATTTCCTTCTCACCATCGAATACAGAGCAATTCTCTCTGGCAATTCCTCTTCCCGTTATCTTTAATCCCACACGGGTTCTTTCCGGTGTTCCTCTGTCCAGTATCCCCTTCTTGCCGATAAAATTTTCCTTATCAAGCTTTACTGCAAAGCCAAGCCCTGCTTCTATCGGTGATACATTATCATCCATCTCATGTCCGTAAAGAGGCATTCCGGCTTCCAGCCGAAGCGTATCTCTGGCTCCCAGTCCGCAGGGAATCAGCCCCTCCTCACTGCCGGCCTCAAGAAGCATCTCCCAAAGTCTTACAGCGTCCTCATTCTTACAGCATATCTCATATCCGCTTTCTCCTGTATAGCCGGTCTTTGATACCATACAGCTTATTCCTGATACATTTACATTCTCTTTAAAGGTATAATATTTTGCAGGCAGTTCATGAATGTCCGCAAGCTTTCCCAGAATCGTCATGGCCTGCGGTCCCTGAAGGGCAAGCAGAGCCATTTCATCCGATATATCGGAAAGTATCGCATCTCCAAAAAGCCTGGATTTCATCCATTCCACATCCTTGCTTCTGTTCGATGCATTAACAATGACAAAATATTTTTCACTGTTCATCCGGTAGATTAATAAATCATCAATAACCCCGCCGCTTTCATTGCACATGGGGCTGTATTTTACCTGGCCGTCCGACATACGGCTGCAATCATTGGTTACAAGCATCTGTATAGTAGAAAATGCATCCCTTCCCTCGATAATAACCTCTCCCATATGGGATACATCAAAAAGTCCTGCTGCCTTCCTTACTGCCATATGCTCTGCTATAACTCCGGATTTATACTGTACCGGAAGCAGGTATCCTGCAAATGGAACAATTTTTCCTTCTGCCTGTACATGACAATCATAAAGAGGTGTTTTCTTATCCATTATATTTCCCTCCCGTTCCTTATATGGTTTTGTATCCATACATCATTTCGTACTTTTGATAAATTTATTATATTATTTGCCTATTGCAAAGTCAATAACTCCCCGGCTTTTTAAGCCGTGACTTTACCTGCCCGAATGTAACCTATCATTTATGGTTTCATATAATACAGTATAAGCAAAAAGGGAGGCACAATATGAGCGAACTACTACGTATAGATCATATTAGTTATACCTACCATAGCCTTGACGGAGAAACACCGGCACTACTGGATGTTTCTTTTCATGTTAATGACGGTGAGTTCTTAGGTATCGTCGGACCAAGCGGCTGCGGTAAATCCACTCTGCTTTCTATGATCGCAGGCTTGCTTACTCCAAGCAGCGGTTCCATATATATTAACGGTAAGGATATTAAATCTTCCGGTAAAAACATCGGGTATATGCTTCAGAAAGACCATCTTCTGGATTGGCGCAACACTCAGAAAAATATAACTCTGGGAATGGAAATCCAACATAAGCTTTCCGATAATAGCTATATTCAGATTAATGATTTATTAAATACCTATGGACTTATTACCTTTAGGAATTCATATCCTTCTGAATTATCCGGGGGAATGCGTCAAAGGGCCGCTCTCATACGAACCCTTTTGCTGGAACCGGATATTTTACTCTTAGACGAACCATTCTCTGCTCTTGATTATCAAACCAGACTAGAGGTTGCAGATGATATATGGAGTATTATCCGTAAGGAGAAAAAGACCGCCATTCTGATTACCCATGATATCTCGGAGGCCATCAGTATGTCTGACCGGGTTATCGTATTATCCAACCGGCCCGGAACCGTAAAGCAGGTTTTTGACATCAAACTTTCCATATCCGACCGGGCCCCCTTTGCAGCAAGAAGTGCTCCTGAGTTCAAAGATTATTTTAATTTAATATGGAAGGAGTTAAACCATAATGAGCAGGAAAAGTAGAAAAGTTTTAAGTGAAAGCTTAAACATTTCAACTGCTCAAAAAGCCTATGTCAGAAAGCATTTATTACAGAAACGAAAAATCCGAATTTATCAATTTATTATATTAATTAGCTTTATTGCCTTCTGGGAAATCAGTACACATCTTGGTGTTGTGGATTCATTTATATTTTCCAGTCCTTCAAGAGTTGTAAAAACCATCGCGGAAATGACAGTCGACGGCAGGTTGTTTTGGCATATCGGTATCACACTTTTTGAGACCCTTGTCAGCTTTGCCTTAGTTAATATATTGGGCGTTCTTGCCGCGGTCGTCCTATGGTGGAACGACAGCATTTCGAAGATTCTGGAGCCCTATCTGATTGTGCTGAACAGTCTTCCTAAATCAGCACTTGCCCCGGTATTCATCGTATGGCTTGGAGCTAATATGAAAACAATCATTATCGCTGCAATATCAGTTTCTCTATTCGGATCCATCATAACTCTGTATTCTGATTTTAAAGCAGTTGAAGAGGATAAAATCAAGCTTATCTATACTCTGGGAGGAAAAAAGAAAGATGTACTCACAAAGGTGGTTCTTCCCTCGAATATCCCCTCAATGATTAGCCTGATGAAGGTAAATATCGGCTTGTCCTTGGTAGGTGTCATCATCGGGGAATTCCTGGCCGCAAAAGCAGGCCTCGGCTATCTTATTATCTATGGCAGTCAGGTCTTTAAGCTGAACTGGGTAATCATGAGCATTGTCATATTATGTATCGTTGCCACGGGCTTATATAAATTATTATCGTATTTTGAGAAAAGATATACCAGATAAAATTCCGGCGATTCATTGCTTACGGTGAATCGCCGTTTTATTAATTCCGCTTAAAAATAAACAAATTATAAACTTCTCCTAAAGTATTTATAAAAATTATATTGCTTATCCTGCTAATCTTTAGTAAAATAAGTGTATGTAGATATTTATAATTTATTTTAGGAGGATAAATCCTCCGTTGTTTACAGAGAGGTATTTATATTTTATTTTAGGAGGATTGTAATGAAAGATTTCGTTATTACCGCCGATTCAAACTCTGACCTGCTGAACGATTACATAAAGGATAAGCATATCGGTATTATCCCTCACTATTATGATTTAGAAGGTATAACCTATGGGGATGAAATTAATCTTACTCCAAAGGAATTTTATGATAAGATGAGAAGCGGTCTTATGCCGACTACGATGGCCAGTAACCCGGAAGTCATCCGAGCAACCTTCCAAAATTATGTAGACCAGAGTCTTGACATCCTGCATATCAGCTTTTCCTCTGCTTTAAGCGGAGGCTGCAGCAATGTTATGGCAGGTGCCAGAGAGATTTGTGAAGAAAATCCCGGTGCTAAGATTATCGTCATTGATACATTGAATGCTTCCCTCGGTGAAGGCATGTTTGTTATGAAGGCAGTGCAGATGAAGGAAGAAGGTAAAACCATCGATGAAATTGCCGCCTGGCTTGAAGAGCATAAAATGGAGTTCTGTGTAAGGTTTACTGTCGATGACCTCAACCACCTTCAAAGAGGCGGAAGAATCTCTAAAACCACCGCATTTTTTGGAACTGTAATGAGTATTAAGCCGCTCCTTTATATCAATGAAGAAGGAAATCTGGTTCCCCTTGGTACGGCAAGAGGCCGGAAAAAATCCCTGTCTACAATCTGCCATAATATGATTGAAAGCATGGGTAAATATAAGGATACGCATGATACGGTCTGCATAGCCCACGGAGATTCCTTAGAGGATGCTAACTATCTTGCAGAGCTTATAAAAGAAGCGCTCCCCCATAAGGATATCCTTATTAATACTGTAAGTCCCAGTATCGGCTCACATTCAGGCCCCGGGGCAATCGGTCTTTGTTTTATGGGAGAAAAACGATAAATAATACTGCAAAACGGTCTTGCCACTGAGGCAAGACCGTTTTTAATATATAAGAGTATAAAAGGGGGGAGCTTAATTGAAAAACACTTATTATTCTTTGATTATGAATACATTATAATCGATTTTATCTGGCACCTTGTCACATTTTAGATATTTTGTTATCACATTTCAGGACAATATTGTATGATTTTAATGATATAATTATATATTTTCATATTAATTCCCGTCATTATATACATTCGTTCTTTTTCTGTCCTTTCTTATCCAATACAAATGCGGTTACGGCCAGTTTGCTTGGCACGATACAGTGCCGCGTCACTCCGTTTAATAACATCGGTGTAATTGGTATCGGTTCGAAGAAGTCCACTGGCTCCTGCACTGACAGTAACGTGAACGGATACTTTACCGGATATTACTATTGCTGTCTTTTCAACGGCTTTTATGGCTCTATCCCCAATGGCCGCCGCTTTTTCCACCGGACATCCGGGCAGGACTGCCACAAATTCCTCCCCACCATAGCGAGCGAACATGTCAGCGGTGCGAAACGCCTTCTTTAAAATATGGCTTGCTTTGATAAGCACCTGGTCTCCCGCTTCATGACCATAGGTGTCATTAATCCGTTTAAAATTATCGATGTCGAACATGAGGATGCTCAAATTGTCTTTATCCCTTCTGGCGCTTTCAAATGCCGTCTCTAAAAACGAATCCAGGGACAGGCGGTTGGCCAGCTGCGTCAACTTATCGGTATTGGCCAGCTGCTGCAGCTGGTTGCTGTTGTCCTCCAGCTTCTGTGCCATAATGTTAAAAGACGCGGAAAACTCCCCCATAAAATCAACCCGCTGTGAAAAGTCC
>JAEZXP010000260.1 GCA_023419655.1 Bacillota bacterium
AAGGTAGATACGGTTGTATTCGACATGACCGGAACGATAACAGAGGGCAGCCCGAAGGTTACCGATATCTATACAGCAGATAACATTACCGAGCAGGAGCTGATGATGCTGTCGGCTTCGGCGGAAAAAGGCTCAGAGCATCCTCTTGGTGAGGCCATTGTAAAACATGCAGAGGAAAAGGGAATAACAACAGAGAAGGTCACCGATTTTAGAGCCATACCGGGACACGGAATAGAAGTTACGATAGACGGTAAGCAGGTTCTGCTTGGGAATCGTAAGCTGATGATTGAAAAGAATATCGCCTTAGATAAGTTTGAGGAAATCTCAGACAGACTTGCAAATGAAGGAAAGACCCCGATGTACATTGCCGCAGATGGAGCACTCGCAGGAATAATCGCGGTTGCCGATACGGTAAAGGGCACCAGTAAAAAAGCAATCGAAAGTCTTCACCGGATGGGTATAAAGGTCGCCATGATTACCGGTGATAATGCAAAGACGGCACAGGCTATTGCAAGGCAGGTGGGCATTGACCGGGTATTATCGGAGGTTCTTCCGCAGGATAAGGCAAATGAAGTGAAAAAGCTTCAGGCGGAGGGCAGTAAGGTCGCCATGGTAGGTGACGGAATTAATGATGCACCGGCTCTTGCTCAGGCCGATATCGGAATTGCCATCGGCTCCGGTACGGACGTGGCGATAGAATCGGCAGATATCGTCCTGATGAGAAGTGATTTGATGGACGTACCGACTGCAATACAGTTAAGCAGGAGTACAATCCGAAATATTAAACAGAATTTATTCTGGGCATTTGCCTATAATACCATAGGGATACCGGTAGCGATGGGAATCCTTCATATCTTCGGAGGCCCTTTGTTAAATCCCATGATAGCCGGAGCGGCCATGAGCTTAAGCTCTGTATCCGTTGTAAGTAATGCCCTCAGGCTAAAAAGGTTTAAGCCGGCAAAATAAAGTTCGCAAAAATAAAATAACGGAGGAATGGATATGACAAAGAAATTATTAATAGAAGGAATGTCCTGCGGACATTGTGTAAAGCATGTAGAGGACGCATTAAAGGAACTGGACGGAGTGGTATCTGCAAAAGCCGACCTGGATGGAAAGAATGCGGTTGTAGAGCTGAATCAGGATATTGCGGATGATGTATTCAGGGAAGCCATCGAAGAAGCAGGATACGAAGTAACAGGAATACAAGCGGTATAGTTCTTAGGCTTATAACTGCGAGAGCATGGTATAATAATATATTAAAAAAGTATTAGAAAAAGCAGCTTTAAAATTGTACCCGTACAATTTTGAAGCTGCTTCTGTTATGTAATACTTCGATAGAATACGACGCCTTACCATTGTGCTTCGGCAAATTCCGGTGTGGTATTTGTTACAGGCCAATCCATACAATCCCTCTCTGTGCCTTTAATTTATCGATTTGGATGATTGAGCGTTTTAATTATCACTTGTATCTTTCGGAGGGATATACCATTTAATAGTACCTGCTTTTAAGGCCTTCTCAAAGGTAGCGGGTAATTTAGGCGCCTTGCCCCCGTTTTGCTTATAGTAATCATCACAATAAAGAGGCGTTTCATTGACCTTTACAGACTTCATATTGATATCGGAGCTCTCGCCCTCCCGTATCTTTCTGGCGAATACGACGGTACGGTAGTCGTTATCAACCTCATATGAGCAGGTAGACAGGGTCAGCAGGGTATCATTTTCATTCATGTCAATATCGTCCACAGTAATAAGGGAACGTATCCGTATCTGGTAGACAAAGTTCAGGAATTCCGAGGCGTCCTTAAAGGTGGACTTACGGTATTCAAAGAAGTAATCCTTATCGACCTTCGGTGTTGTTTTAATGATGGCAAAGACCTTATAATCAGCCTTCTCATATATCGTATCAAAGGAAATGATGGAATGCTTCTTGTAGAAGCTGATATCACTATAAAATTTTATGTAGTGAAACATCTTTTCCGGGGTGGAAATCATATTGTGACCATGGATTACAAAATTCTGAGTAGGCTTTTCTACGGAAGAGCGATAATCCAGAAAGAGAGAGCCGGCCTTATAATAGTCACCAAAGAAATCCTTATCCAGATAGTATTCCGGGTCGTTTTTGGAAGATTGAAGAACGACATAATCCATCGTAGTGCCCTCCTTAATCCAACCCTTTACATGGCTGTTTTCTTTAAGCAAATCCTGGAACTGAAGCAGCCTTCCGTCATCATCCCGTTTGTTTTTGGGATTGGAAAGAAGCTTTGGCATCTTCTTTTTTGGTTTTGGAGTAGGAGTAGGCGCTTTCGTGGGTGCGATAGTGGGGGCCGGAGTAGGAGAAGGAGTTACGGTGGGCACGGGAGCCGGCGATGGGGATGGTGTGGGAGCGGCGGTCGGAACCGGAGTCGGAACAGGGGATGGGGAAGGCCCTTCCGAAGGAGAAGAAGATGGATTTATATCATCAATCATCGTTTCAGAGGATAGGGCGGCATCTGCTGATGCGTCTTTATTATTCTTTAGTGTAATAAAGAAGGCTATGCCAAAAATGATAACAAAGACTAAAAGCATGATAATAGAAGCATATAATATTACAGGGGTTATGCGGTTACGCCAATTTGATTTTCTTTTGTTCTGACTTGACACGGTTTAAGCTCCTTAGGAAGTAATGTAAATATAGTTCATTGTAGCACGAAAAAAATGTATCGTAAAGAGCAGTAGGTCTTGCAATTTTATAAAGCATATGTTATAGTTGTAATATAACAAGCAATACAAATTGCTGCGATATATATTCTATATCGATGGGGAATATTATCTGAAGGAGGAGCTTATGAACATTAATAAATTTACGCAAAATTCAGTGCAGGCAGTTCAGGACTGCGAAAAGCTGGCTTATGAATATGGGCATCAGGAAATCGATGTGGAGCATTTGCTCTATAGCCTTATGATGCTGGAGGACAGCTTGATTCGAAGGCTGCTTGACAAGATGGGCATTCATACGGAGGTTTTCCTTGCCCAGGTGAAGGGGCTGTTAAATAAACGAGCCAAGGTATCCGGCGGACAAATATATATCAGCGATAATCTGAACAAGATATTAATCTATGCCGAGGATGAGGCGAAGCACATGGGTGATTCCTATGTCTCGGTAGAGCATCTGCTTCTCAGCATGCTAAAGCAGCCCGGCAGGGATGTTAAGGAGTTATTCAAGGAGTTTGGGATTACAAGGGAATCTTTTCTTCAGGCACTGCAGGGAGTGAGAGGAAATCAGAAGGTCATAACGGATAACCCGGAGGTGACCTATGATACCCTTGAAAAGTACGGATATGACCTGGTTGAACGGGCGAAACGGCAGAAGCTGGACCCGGTTATCGGAAGGGATACGGAGATTCGGAATGTGATACGGATATTATCCCGAAAGACAAAGAACAATCCGGTCCTTATCGGCGAACCGGGGGTAGGAAAAACGGCGGTTGTAGAGGGGCTTGCCCAGAGAATTGTAAAAGGGGATGTACCGCATTCCTTAAAGGATAAGAGCCTGTTCGCCCTTGATATGGGTTCTCTGGTGGCAGGGGCCAAGTACAGGGGAGAATTTGAGGAGAGGCTAAAGGCAGTACTGGACGAGGTTAAAAGCAGTGAGGGACAGATTATCCTGTTCATTGATGAGCTTCATACCATTGTCGGTGCCGGAAAGACCGATGGCGCCATGGATGCCGGCAATATGCTAAAGCCCATGCTGGCAAGAGGAGAGCTTCATTGTATAGGAGCGACTACCTTGAATGAATACCGCCGGTATATTGAGAAGGATGCCGCTCTTGAAAGAAGGTTCCAGCCGGTTCTTGTGGAGGAGCCTACGGT
>JAEZXP010000269.1 GCA_023419655.1 Bacillota bacterium
AATACCATGTGGTAAGCTCCCTCTGTAGGGTTTATCAGCTGTACATATTTGTCATTATCCGAATATAGGATAGGTTCGCATATGACCGGGGTATGAATCGTCACGTCATTTACCGTCATACCAAAGAACTTGGTAGAATCATATGAATTTACACTCATGGGGTGTTTTACATAGGTTACATTTCCATTGGACGGATATACGCCGTTCTTCTTTAAGGCATCAATTACCTTTCCTTCCGTATATAGCACTTTATCGTGGGTGATTCTTGATGTATGTATCATGTTCCCGGCATTAGGGGACGGAGCAATCATCTCTGATAAGGAATCTGACATTACGGTAACTCCGTCAAATACAAGGTAATCATTCTTTACCATAAGCTCATCCGTCATTTCAAGAGCATACGGGGTCAAATCTTCATACTCTATCGTAGGTCTCTCCCAGCTGTCGGATGTGATTGGCTCACTATATGTCAGCTCTATGCCCTCCCTGACCTGTACCGGCAGCACAATATGGTCAGCCCGGTTCCAGCTGTGTCTTGTGGTAAGCGAAGGAACATTAAGATAGCTCCCATTGGTACTTAGGCTCACACCCCCATCCGGAAGGGAATAGTTATATACATTTGCCATACCGGGCGCATAGTATTCCAGGCTTTCTATCTCCCAATAGGAATACGCCCTTTCAACCGTTACATGCTGGGTGTGGCTTACGGTATCTGTGACCTCTTCCGGTCCCCCAAACTCTTCCGGTGTGGCAGTATAATACTGTAGTGTATATGTCATTGTAACAGGTACGACAAATGCAACCTTTCCTGTCTTGTTTACAAGTCTGTATCCCAGCAGGTAATCCTTTGTTTTGACATACACATGCTGGCTTTCTGTCGTCGATATACCATTTTTTGAAGTAAAATACGGCTGGCCGTACTTATCTGCGTCTATTACCGCATAAGGAGACGGTGTATCAATCGGCAGGATGATGGATGGTGCCGGTTCCGGAATAACGACGTCCTGAATCACATCATAATAAAGCTTTAAAGTTATTACCGTTCCCAGCTTTGTATTTTGTGGTACCGTAAAAGAAACGGTAATTCCCGTTCCTATCTTCGTGGTATCTCCGGAGGATATGGTATAGGTATAATCCCATTTATCCTGATACTGATAGGTCGTGCCTTTTACCGTTCTGTTGTGCTGAACGGTTTTACTTACCGACTGACCTCTTGAAACGGTTTCGGTGGATATCTCTTCTATTAAGGCTCCCGTTATGGATACCATAATTACCCTGAGACTTAATTCATCCGGCTTCGTATCCTCCAGCTTATAAGAGACGTATACGGTGATGCCATCCTTGACATTATCAGCAGACGGCGCTTTAAAGTTTACCCTGGTACCGCTTCCCGAACTGCTTACTATCGGTGCGGTAGAGGTGTTTTTCTTATACTGCCATTTCCATTCACCGGTAAAGCCATACGATTTACCTCCTGTGGTAATGGATTCACTAACGGTATAGTTATAATCGGCTCCGGATGCTACCGTTCCGGTGTTAAGCATCTGAATCTCGGCTCCGGTGGCCGAATTGACGGCCTTAACTGTAACAGAAATCATTCCGGAGGCTGTCTTTTCATAATAAACACTGACATTAATTTTACTTGGTACCTTGATACTACCCGTACCCGGAATCTTAAATTTTATCGGTCCGTTTGCCGTACTGGTTTTGCCCTTCTCCTTTTTTAAATCACCATTAGAATTCTCATACAGATAATCAAAATCTACCGTCTTACTATAGGCAATACCATCTGCTGTGATAACACTGTCAACGGCTTGTTCGAAATCCTCTCCGGGGTTTTTTATTCCCCTGTACATATCCCTCTTGATAATCTGGCCTGTATCTTTATCTACACCATGAATAATGACTTCCACTGTTGAAGGCTTATATATCATATAGATGTCCATACCGCCGTAAAGGACGGTTACACTGTCATTGATAATGTCGTTGGCGGTTACGGAATCCCCCACCATTTTTCTTTTCGTTTCCTTGCCGGTTATTTTGCTTTTTACGTAGTAGCCGACTAGGGTGTATTGGGTATTGTTTATGATAGTTGTACTTGCTACTCTTTCATTCCAATAGACCTTTTGTCCGATTAACATGTTCTCTAAGGCTCCCTGTGGAATTTTATTACCATCCAGCTCATAATAAAGGTCATTTGGCTGTAAGCCGGGTTTAAATTCAACCTCTATGTTAAAATATTCACTGAAAACATCTGAGTTCGCCCAGCTTTGATTATTTACAATTCCCTGCCATGTGGTTATCTCTGGTGCTAAGATAACTTCTTTTCCATCTACAACCTGGTATACCTGAAAGATAGCATTAAAATATATACTTGTAACATCTGATATCTTGTCCAGGTCCACTATGTTCTTAATGGCATTCTGTGCTTTTGTAACGGAGAAACGGTATTCCGTGACTACTATTTCCGGTGTCCTGTCTCTCTCTGTTTTCTCTCCTTCCGTTAAATACATCTTGGCACTAGGACTTGGAGGGGCGGCCGGTCCTGTAATGCCCTTTGCTGTTACATTCTCCGGAGCTTTCTTCGTTGTAATGGTAAAGCCAAGGGTACGGTATCTTATATTGGCACTGGCTGCTTTACTTTCTATTCTTATAATTATTTCTCCATCTATCATCTTACAATCCGGAGCCGCATTAATAGTATAAATATTACTTAGGATTAGAGACAGGATAAATACAAGAACTCCAAGGACAAATCGCTTGTTTTTCTTTAGTATCCTTCGTAACCTCATATGAATCCTCCTACTGCTTAAAACTTTGGTCAAACAGCCAGTCACTTACACTGGCAAATGCGTCAACACCCCACTGGTCTGAAGTTGAACTGATACCTATATCAAAATATCCATATCTCCATTCACCATCTTTTATGTTTTTTATAAGACTGGATGCATCGTATATTAATTCGCCGGGGTCTACATTAACATTTTTAGCTGTTATTTTGTATTTTACATATGTTCTAACATATAAATATCCTCTGCTGTCATAGATTGCACCAGGCTCCACAGCTATCTTTCACTGTCTACAACCACCTTGTTTTTCTTCATTCCTTCTATATAATTATCAATCCATAAATCGATTCTCCAGTCTTTATTATACGCACTTAAAGAAGAAGCAAGACCGTTCTTCCATTTATCATCTACAGTACGATAATCTACGTTAAATATATGCTGTAGATATCTCTCAACCTTTAATAATGCCGTATCATAATGTTCGTACTTATCCATCCCAAGTTCCATCTGATGATAGTAAAAATTATCATACAAATAATCATAGTTAATCTCTCTCGGATAAGCATACTCATCTCTTTTTATCTCACCTGAAAGATAATCTGTCAGGAACATAAAGCTGTACTTCATTTCATAAAATTCATTCGGAAAGCACTCTAAAATATAGGAATAGTCCTTCGCATTCTTTGGAAGGTTAGTTGTTCTTATTAATTGTCCATCCGGGCTGATTAATGCTCTCTTTTCCGGATTTAGTACCAGCTGTATGACATCCTTGGCACCTTTAGCTGTAAGGCTATTATTACCTCTGAACTCTCTGTTTTGTACGTACTTGCCATTAGAGAATCCCTTAATAATGCCTTTCGCTACGATAGAAGCCACTGCCTCACGTTTGCTTTTAGGTATATCATTAATATCTGAAATCCTTTTCTCTAATACGGCCTTTTCTTTTCTATCACAATCTTTGATGATGTTCCATGCTTGGATTATCTCTTCGTTTTTATCAAATGGATTTATACCCACAATATTATTAATTTCATATGGCCTTACTCCAATTTCCATATACCGTCTAACAATATTTCCTTTATCATCTCTAATATATTTATACCCTGTTCTTAATCCCCTGTCCCTCCAGATATCATTCTTAAAATACTCTCCCAATATAGGCATAACTGCCTCTTCGTGGAAGTTTCCTTCCGGATAGGTTTCTCTTGTTGCTCCTCTAGGGTATAAACTCCCTTCGGTATTATAAAACAATCTGCCCTCAAACAAAGTGCAATCCCTTAAAAACTCATACACATCCTGTGGGTACCCATACTTATGGTTGATGTATTCATCTAACCGGTTTGCTATAACGGCGGCATCGGTTCTTGTAAGGTAGGCTGTATAGTCCTTAAAGTCTCCTTCTTTTAATATTCCCTTTTCCATGGCAGCGTCAATATATGGCTGTTCAGATGTATCATCCGTTTGCCATTTCATCTGCTGTACAATGTACTTAATATAGTCTTCTACCTTTATAGAACTAGCTGCTTCTGCCATCTGGACGCTGCCTATAGTTCCCATGGTAAGTACCAATACAATTAGTATCATGAACCCCTTGATTTTCTTCATACTGTCTACTCCTTCTCCCATTAATCTTTTAGCTTATATAAATATGCAGCCAGCTGTATGGCGGAGGTTTTGAAATACATTACCTATGTAATTTTATCCGATTGCTTAATTAAGCCTTTCTTCTATATCATGTTCCGTATATTCGTAATAGCTTGCCAATATACTTCTTATCACATCCATACCAAGAACGGATGACACGCATTTATCAAGCATATTATGAAAGTTATCAATATCATAAATATTCTCAGGAAGATAAAAAGTATATGTCATCTTAGGCGGTAGGGTCTCTGTCTCTGCACATTTGCTGCATAAGTCAAATTCAACCCAATAATGTCCTTTGGGACTTGTTAGATTCAAAGTACATCCACAGACACGACACACTCTTTTTTCACAGGTATCACATAATTCTGTATCCACATGCAGACATTGTTCACAAACTTCTTTAATCATAATATTTTATTATCCCCTTTCATTTTTAAGCAACTACTTATCTGCTTATATAAACATCTACATCCTGTCATTACCTGTTTGGTCATCACTATTAGCAGGCAAAATAGTGTACTTTAAAATAGCCCATTATAAAGCTTTACATTAATTTCTATACCATGATTTGACAAGTTTTGCAAGAGTTTTTACATATTATGATAAATTATTTACTAATATTTCTTTTATTTTTTGAAGTTGATTGATACAAAATATCCTCTCTCCCTCGTATGCATATCTTTTTTTATTTATACCATTTATTGCATTTTCTAATAAATACACAGCATCCCTTGCCCTGCCCTGCCTGCATTTTTCATATGCTGCCAACGCCGTTTTTACTCTTAAGGAATGTATGTCCTTTTTGATCTCAAGCCTCGGGGTATTATACAGCTTTGTCAAATCTATATTGATATTATCTACCCGTCCCCTCTTTTCCCTTGAGGAAAGCATTAAAAATCCTGAAAAAAGCTGCATATATATTTGTTCCATTGATATAATACCAATTACGTTACTGCTGATATTGTCTGTTTTCTGTATTTTGTTAAGTGCTTTTTTCATCGCATTATAATTTTCTGTATCAAGATAATAATAATATTCCAATACCATCTGATATGCTTCTATATCATTTTCAGCGGTCTCATGACACAGACATATGCTTTCTTGTCCTATCTGCCTATATGTAAGCCCTTTCATCAAATGTTTTGCCACAAGCAGCTGGGCGTTATGATAAAGCGTTGTGTGCTTATCTGTCTTTAATAATTTATAACAGGCTTTATCGTTGCATACCCTCTTTATGCTTGCTGTTCCATTCATAATATACATTCCTATACCAAAAACAGAAAAACACCACATATAAAGCCATACTAACGGTGATATAGGGATAACAATTAAAATTATTAATCCCGCAACACCAGTAAACAGATTTATAATACAGCCTCCCATTGTATAAAGAAGTGCCTTTGCATTTCGCATCTCCGGGCACATAATACATTGAAACCCGACATCACTGACTATCGTCAGCCTTATCTTATTATCTTCTTTTTTTAAAATCAGACGATATATCTGTAAAAATAGAAATCTCCATCCTGTAATAATACCGCCTATAAGATGCCCTGTTTCATGAAACAGAACCTGTACGATAAAGCTAATTAATATCGCTGGCATTAAATGAATTAATATTCCTTCCATAGGCTTAGCCTCCATAAACAACATAAAACATGTATACTTGTCCGGTATATTGACGTAAAATTAACTTATAAGTTAACCGTGTCTATTTTTTATTTTAAATCAGGTACTCTTGCCCCATATTCGATACATTCACAGCCATAAGCTCCTAATTTTACGCAGTCCTCCAATTTATCAAAAGTCTCTTCCAACAAGGTTGCACTTTCATTTATTTTTTCACATCCCTGTCTGTGAGCAAGCAGGTACCAGCTCTTTTTTTCAACATAATATCTCGGCTTTTTAACAAGGTTTGCTCCTGCCGAAGCTATTTTGTTATATGTATAATTCCTGTCCGGCCCATACGGATATCCTTGGAATACCACAAGGATATTCACATCATCTATATACTGTGCCCACTCATCTTCTTTATCTGCCGGGAATGAAAAGGCATAGGTTATCCCCTGTCTGCTTGCGATAATATTATGTCTGCTCGTATAATAAGCCATTGTCTCTTCCAGCTTATTTATAATTACCCCTTTTCTTGCCAATTCATACTCCTCGTTATGCAGAAGAATGCAGCCGCTGTATCTTGTTCTGAAATCGGCATAGACAGGATTTTTCTGAAATTCACTGTACATACCTTCAACGACACTCTTTCCTTGCTTAAGAAGATTATTCTTGTCATATATATGTACCATATCCGTAAGTGTAAAACGATATATAAAATGCTCATCCTCATAACTGTATGGCAGCTTCTCCGTCCATGTCCGTTCTATATAAGTGTTTCCATCCGATTCTTTATTCTCGTTATAATAATAGACATAGTAACCATCCAAATCACACAGCAGTATAGCCGGTATATACATCTCTATCTCTGCCTGGGCGGATGCATCCGATATTATTCCAAGAGATGAGTAAAGGGATGAAAAAAACGTCGTAAGGACTTCCTCTTTATTGATGGAAGAACCGCCGTAAGAGCCGGTCTTTGAAAGATAATTAACCGCATCGGAAGCAGCCGATGACAATCCGGCCGTTATTTCCTTTTTCTCATTTTCGATTGCCTTTAGCTTTCCTACGGATATATCCGTCTTTATAACTGCCAGCAGAAAGAATATGAAAAATATTAATGCAAAATGATATATTTTCATTACCCACCTTCTTCATACAATAGGATTTATAAATGGTTTTTCTATGTTTCTGTACTTCCTGATTCACGATTACTTACTCATCACATGTTCACTTTTATTTACTGTAAACCACCGGTCTGTCAGGGAAGGATATACTTTTCTCAAAAGCTTTCTTGCAATGTTTGATGATTTATTGGTTACGCTTATGTTAAAGACATCCTCTAAATTAAATCTGTATCTTCCCTTATCGTATAACTCCTTTAAGATTTCCTCCGTATGATTTATATGCTCATAGACCATGATATTACCTGTAAATACCGGAATCTTCTGGATACACCTTGGACATCCGGGGGTTGTCCCGTCCGGATACAGGCTATATTCATATCCGCAAATATCACATATCATGGTGGCCCGTATTGTCGTAACCATTACCGTTACAGACGCCCCTTTATAACCGATTGTCACCGGCTTTGTACCAAGGTAGCCCTTATCAAGGTTATCAGCATATCCGCTTGATACTTCCTCCGTATGGCCGTCCATATACGTGGCCAGAAGGGTCACTCCATTATCTTGAAGAGTAGTTCCTATCGTTATAACGATTGGCAGCGTTGCCGGATGAATCACTCTCAAGCTTTCTACCCATGCCCTGCAATAAGGACATCCCGGGTCCGAACCATCATCGTTTAAATTATAGGTATGTCCTTTATGACAGACTTTGTTTCGCGGGATGACATTAACCGTCACGGTACAGGTTTTCGTCTGTATTATTTCACTGGTACCGCCAGTTATTTCTCCTGAACCGCCCTCCGCATTGCAGGCGATTTTAGTAAACATAACCGGGGTTACGGCTGATGTCCAGGCTATGCCGTCAGGACTGCTATAAATCCGGAAGTCATTGCCATTCCGTCCTGAAAACACAAATCTGTCACCAAAATATATCATATTGCTTCTGCCGTTTTTCGGAATGCCTAGATTATGATTATTCACAACTGTAAAGTCAGGCAGCGTGGTTGATTTTTTTACATTTGTACCATCCACATGCAGGATAATGCCGTTTCCATATTGCAGACACTCCATAAGTGTATTGTTATAATAATAAGTGCCGTTTTTACTAATTATTCTTGCATGGTACCGGTTTTCTCCCTGAATATAATTATTAAGAACGATATTATTTCCGACTTGATGGAATCCGGAAATGATATTTATTGAGACGGGAGAAGAGGGCGTTTGAAGAGAACCATCGCTATTTATCTTATATTCCATGTAAAATATATCTGTAACAGCATACAGGTACGCTGTTTGACTGCCTTTATCAATTGAATAGCCAATCCCCGCCGGAACTCTATCTGCATAAGAATAAAGGGTTTGCTCCTCCTTCCAGTCCGTGCCGTTGGAGGACCTTAAAATAAAGCATGTCCTGGAACTGGAAAAAGGAAAAGCCAGCGCATAGAAATATCCATTTACATACGTTATTTTAGGGAGAGCCATATTCTGGCCGGATATATTTACAATTAATTTCTGCCAGCTGATGCCGTCTTGGGATAAAAATATACTGCTATTTCTTGTTGTTGCGATAAACATGTCATTTCCATAGGTGATTTCTTCAATACTATCGCTTGATGTCCCCGAATATACCTTATTCCAGGTCTCACCATTGCGGGAATGGTATATATCTATACCATTTGTGGCTACAAGTGAAGCCTTATTGCTTTTAATTATATTTTGATACGTCAGGGTTGCCGTTTTATTGTTTCCGTTGGTGGAAGTGGAAAAATCGGTTGTACATACTACCGTCTTTTTTGAGCCATCCTGATAGACAGCCTCTGCCGTCGTAATGAGCGGGTCATTTGTGTATACGGTCTGCTTCGAATGGGTGGGCGTAAGGGATACAATGATATGATTGCAGGCAATCGTATTATCCTCTTCCAGCCCACAGGTATGTATCCATTTATCCGCTCCCATAGAATGGTCGAAATCACAGGTATCTAAATATACGGTCTTATCTTCCAGCCAGCTCATATACTCATTGCCATTCCACCGTCTGTCCATCCAATGCAGATGAAAGCTTATGTCTCCGTTGTTTACATTGTAATAATCCCGCCTGAAAAATGTCTTAAACCAATTATTTATTGCCGGTGTGTTGCTGTTATAGCTTTTAAGCTGCGCCACAGAGATATCCGCCGGAAAGCCCGGATTGTCTGTTCCGTTTACCCATCTGAAAGAAGAGTCGGTGTATGCATAGCTTGAAAACTTGAATCTTATCTGTTTATTGCCTGCCACATATGCCTGGTATACAACCCTGCATAAATCAGGCCTGTCCTCTATATCTGCATCCCGAAGGTAAGCATCGGTTGATATTCCAAGTGTTATATATTCAGGAATTTTACAGTAGCCCTGAAAATTATCCGTATTCATCAGGGTGCTAAAAGCCCGCCTGATACTGGTATCATCATTCAGATTGAAATCCATGTACTTTGTTTTATGGTAGGTATAGCATCCTGAAATGTATGTTGCTCTGTTCGTATCCTGGGGAAACGGCTTTTTATATGGATAAGCATTTTCATTTCCCACGATATCGGTATAACCATCCTTATCCAAGTCGATTCCGTCATAACCGCATGAATATAAATAGTTGGATTTATATGTCATATCCCTTAAAGAAGTACTATTGCAGCTTCCGCATACCGGTGTTATGCTCTCAGCAAATTTAGGACCATTCGCTGCCTCATCCCAATACCAGGCTGCTAAAAAGCTGACACCCTTCTTTCCGCAATTATTGCATGTGAAATGTGCCCATCGGGTAACCTCCCACGGTCTGCATGAATTATTGTGGGTATGCGTATGCGTAAACATGGTATCCCCGCTGTGTCTGTGACCGGCATAGCATTCCGGCCCATGGACATGGTTAGGGTCTGCCGGGGTATTAACAGCTTTTGCAAGTACACTTTCATTTGTCTCTGTATTTAAATTTCCATTGTTAATCGGGTCATCGACATGGGGTATTTCTGTCTCTACTTCCCGGTAATGATAGTCATTGGAACCCTCATAAGCCTTATTCTGCTCTTCAAGAATCTCTTCCAGGGTCTTAAAACGGTATTCTGGTTCCAGGATATTATACCGGTGTTCATAATCTATATTAAATAGGTTACCGCCCGTTCCCATACTTTCCATGTATCTTTCATAATCATCTAAAGTCAGGATACCGCTATTTTTGATATTTGTGATAAAATTTTCCGTCTCATTTTCATACATAGACTTCATAACTGTCTCGGTTCTGATACTAAAGTAGACGGCTACAGATAAGAACATAATTATAATCCCCACAAATATATCAATGACGTATTCCCATACCTTATTCATACTTTGTAACCTCCCCGCCATAGATAAACCGCTTTTTTCTTCCAAGCAGGGATGTTTCAAAAAAGGTCTTTTGCAATCTATAGAGCAATGATTTATCCTTTTTTGTTATGATTATGGATATATAGTTTCCCTCCTGGAAATGATACTCACCCATGGAATAAACGATATCCAGTATCTCGGTGGTATAGGTGATATCAAAGTAAATAACTTTACCGGTCTCTTCACTCATCGGACAAAAAGGACATCCCGGGTCTGTTCCATCCGCATTCTTATGGTAGACATGGCCGTTCGGGCAGATGATTGTATCAAACATATTTACCACTTCAACTATGACGGTAGTCGAAAAGCCCTTATATAGTACTTTTACTGTCTGTATCCCCAGCTCCTGCGGGTTAAAGTTCTCAAGCTGGTATCCTTCTTCGGCAAACTCTCTGTGCTCGTCACGAAAGATAAGGATTACGGCTATATCCGGGGTTATTCCCAGCTGTACAAGATTCGTGCCGCTTGTTAGATAGGCTTCGATTCCTGTAAGCTCATTGGCACATATGGGGCAGCCCTTTGGATTTTCTGATAATTCATATACCGTTCCACAAATCGGACATTCTACCGTGTTAATGGATAAGACATTTAAGATAATCGTATCTGAAGCTCCCTTGTAGCTTACAGTTGCCATAAATCTGCCGGGTGATGCTGTTGATGTATCGATTGCCCAGCCATCAACAACGCTGCTTTTTCCATCTGCATAAAACGCCGTGACGGCAAGCACAACGGTCTCATACTGGATAACGGTTATTTCCTTTGGGGATACACTTATTCTGACAACCTTCTCTGCACACACCGGACAGCTTTCTGACGGCGGGTATTTCGTATCACAGACCGGACATTTTATCAGCTCATCACTGACCCATACCGTTATAATGGCTGCATACCCGCCGTATTCAATCGTCACCGTCTGCATACCTTTCCTTTGTGAATCGTAATTGCTTGTCCAGGCGGTTACTGCTTCCCTGGAACCATTATTATATATCGCATCAACGGTTACCGGCAGGCTCTCCCCCTGCATAACCTCCACAACATCAGGCCTTACTTCTATCCCTGCAATAAGCTCTTCGCAAAAAGGACATCCCGGGTCTGTATCATCCGGATTAAGCTCATAGATGTTACGGCATTTCGGACATTCTCTTTGCAGCACTGTTACTGTTACCTTGACCGTGGCACTCTTTGTAATCCCGCCTTCTGTATAAGAGATGGTTACATTTTGTGTACCTGTTTTTCTTGCATTAAGACCTGTCATACTGTATTCGGAGGAATTCAGCAGCTTATTGGTTCCATCACTATAATTGGCTCTGACAGTAAAGGATGGTGCCGTATATTTTTGTATACTTTGAGACGCAGGTGTGACGGTAATTGATGCAAGGTCTTTAAGAGATTTTACCGTAACATTTATTGTACATGTTCTTGTGCCGGTTGTTTTGGCATTTCTTACAAGACCGGTATACGTCAGCGTTACCGTCTGACTGCCGACAGCATTCGGATTATAATTGCTTGTACAGTTAACGACTGCGGTATGTCCATCCAGATATGCGGCCGTCGCTGTTGTGATAATAGGATTGCCTTTATTGACGGTCTGATTCGGATTTGTTGCTGTTATGGAGGTTACCACTTGATTACACACCGGAGAAGCTTCGTTTCCATTGCCGTCGTAGTATTTTCCTTTTTTTAAGCATTCTCCTCCTTTTATCTCTCCGGAGCCGCGTTCAGCATTACAGGCAAGCTTGCTAAATGCCACAGAAACAGCCGACGAAGTCCAATTCAAGCCGTCAGGACTTGCATATACCCGGTATCCGCTGCTGTCTCGTCCTGAAAACATAAATCTATCTCCAAAATATATCATGTTCGTATTTATTGTGTTGGGAAAACTAAGATTATGGTTCGTTGCCTTTGTAAAGCTGCCAATTGTATTCGATTTATACAATGCCTTTCTACTGCTATTTATTGCAAGATAGGTTCCATTGCCATACTGAATAATCTCCGGAATAGAATCGATGGTAACCGGATATTTATATCCGGCTGCAACCATATAATAGGGATATTCCTCTTCTATAAATGCAAAATTACCAACCTGCTTAACCCTGACTTCTTTATCCCTTACATTAACACTTACGTTTCTTGAAGCCAGGCTGCCATCACTATTTATAACAAACGAGTTTATTCCATAAACATTGCCATATCCGCTTGCATACCCCCGTACCTGTGCAATCAGTCTTAAAGTATACGGACTCGTGTCGGTCCCTGAAACAGCTAAATTACTGCCATATGTATCATCTAAAGAAGCACTAAGTGTTCCTCCTAAGCTCCAGTTGATTCCGTCCGTTGATTTTATGATGATATAGGTGGTATGTTCTCTGCCATCCGATGCCGTCGTATAGGATGCTGTGGCATAAAAATAGCCGTTCTCTGCGTATGTTATATTGTAAATTTTTTTATTTTGACCGCCAACGTCAATCATATTTGGCGAATGCTTTGTCCAGTTTATCCCATCCGTTGACAGAATGACACCGCCATCCACTGCAATGAATTTTCCGCTCCCGTAGGTAATATCGGTAATATTACTTCCTCCAAACGCTCTTGTCCATGATGTTCCATTCTTAGAGTAATATATATTCCCCCCGCTTATCCCGGCAACAATTCCTTCGTATTTGCAATCGGTATCATTGCATACATGCTTAGTAATATCGTCTGGATAACCGCACTTTAATACTTTGTCCAGGGGCTTCGTGATATTTGTTAAGCATCCCGGATAGACCTCCATCAGAGGTACCTTTACTCCCGTCCAGTCAAGTCTGATTCCATCGTTATAAGTCCATGTTCCAATCTTTGCAGGTCCTAGCTTATTTTCGAGAAACGACCACATATTTTCAAAATCACTTACCAATTTATTAAAATTAGATATATTTTTTTCAGTCTTAACTTCCCCATTAAGTGTTATTTTCTGCCCCTGTGCATTAAAATAGGACCCAAAAAAAGTCATACTATCGAGATAATCCTCCGGATTAACATCCGGACTGGTTATTGTCCGGTCCACATATTCCACTCTTACTATTCTTCCCCCGCAAGCAGCACAATCAACCATTATATACCGGGTTTTATGGTTTACCGTTCCCCATGAACCACCCATATCTCCCCTGGTAACATGAATAGCATCATTTAAGTAACCTGTGGGTGCGTAGCAGTTATTATTATGAATATGCTCCGCATAACAATTATTGGTGTGTGTATGCGCTGCAAAGGATTGTATCTCATTATGATTATGAGACATCCTCTCAAATGATGCTGTCCCTCTTCTATCATTTTGGATGCCATTATATGAATATTCCTCTCCTTTGACCTCCTTAATATCCCGTATTTCAATCTCATATCTTTCACCGGCAGTATCCAGGTATCCAACATAATCCTCGTACATTTGCTTATTAAGATGCCCTTTCCTTCGAATGGAATCCGTCAGCTCATGTGTCCTGTCGTCTATCAGGGTATCTATGTTTTCAGTATTTGATTGTGCTATATATTGCAGTGGAAATATAAATAATAATAGGATTGCTAAAAACCCTGCCATCAGTCTCCCCGGAAAATCCATACCAATAACCATACCTTCCTTAATCTGCTGCAAAATTCATGTATTTAAATAAGAATAGACAACCATTATGATGTTTCTGCTCTCATCATAATAATATTCCTTTTTATAATCTCCCGTCTTAATATATGTAAAATATAATCCATAGTCATGTCCATTTGCAGGGATTGGGTTTTCATCAACCATTATGGGATACTCTCTAGGTCCCATAATGGCGGAATATAATTCCCCATCGGTTACCTGATTTGTGTTGGTAAAGCTATATTGCGGATATAGCTTATTATCTTCGATGATATCTTTACTTATAATCTCTGTAAGACGGGACAGGGCCTTATACTGTGATGACAAGTATAATAAGCCTAACCCTATTAATATTCCTCCGATAAGCAGCTCTATTACATTTGTAACTGTATTGCGCATAGATAAGTCCTCCTGCTCATCCTTTTGATTATCTTTGGGTAAACCTCACCCCAAGGATAACCTTATTGCCGTTTCTTATAACCTCTCCTGTAAATAAAGCGGTCGGCTTTATATAGTACTCCATGTTTGAGAAGTTCTTTATGTCTTTAAGATGCTTGTTATTCGTGAAAGTATGCGTATACGCGGCCCCTGAAAGCTTTGTTACTGCCTCCACATAGATAGGTGCTTCCTCCGTGGCAGAATAATCACCCAGCTGCTTCTTTATAAAATTAACGACCTCCGAACCCCTTATCTCTTCCCCATCATATTTGACAATATCATACTCGGCATATTCAGAAGCAGAAGTTTCTGTATTTGCAATAACATTGTCCGCAAGCCTTGTCGTTGCTCTCACTGAATTCATAATATAATGGATAATAATACCGACAAGTATTACCGCCACTACCGCTAAGAATATCTGTGGAACGAAATCATTGTTTTTATGCTTCATCTTTTACCACCTATGTTTTGCTATAACCGTTGCTTCAAAAGTTACGGATTACTGTTGAGTGAACATTATGCTTTCTATAACCCCATTATCATTTCTTTTAACAGCCCCTTTAAAGACACCGTTAGAATTTATATAATTAGGATTGCTTTTTGTTGGTTCTGGTGTTGCTGATGGATATGCTGCCGGAGTTCCCTTCGCCGCTATCGTTTCTACCTTAATTACTACACCGCCCAACTTTCCGTCTCCTGCTTCCTGAATCAAGTCCAATAATAAGCTTCCTGTAATGCTTGCCCCATCATAGGTAAGTAAATCAAACTCCGCCATCGTGCTTATCGTCTTATTAATCCTCGCTGTTCCATCGTTTAAATCTTTCTTCTTGTCCTTAAACACGCCCGTGGACCAGGCGATTAGAAGTCCTACCAATATAACCGCCACAACAACTAAAAATATCTTTACTGCAATATCACTGTTTTTTGTTTTCATCTCAAATATTCTCCTTATCTCTTTTACTTTTTACCATGCTGTATGATTAAGCTCGTCTATCAGCATGTTCAACTCGTTCATGGATGCCATCAATGCCGGTACAAGTCCGTAGGCAAATAACAATATAAAGGGAAGGGCAGCCAATACATAAGCCCTGAAAACCCGCTTTCGTATGGATTTTTCGTTTGCAAGCTTCCTCTTTGACATGTACCCGTCATGGTCTACCTGTATTTCACAAAAGGCCTGACTTATGGACATATCATCGCAGCGTATCAGGTTATCGGCAATTCTTCTAAAAGGTTCATAGGGTTCTCTCTCTTTCAGGTCATTTAACACCTCTACATCCCCGGAGGCATAATCATCCAGGCACATTCTTATGGATTGCTTAAATACAACTGCAAAGGATTCCATCTCCACTAGTATCTGCTTTACAGTCATGGTTTCACTATGCATCAGCATACCGATAAGTGCATTGAATTGATTGACCTCATCCTCCATGGCATCCCGGGATACCGATGAGCCGTATTTCAACATAACATGGGGAATATAATAAGAAATAATACTGATACACAGACATACGAATACATCAAGAAATGAAATGTGATGATTATAATATTGGCTCACTCTGCGAAGAATATCGTCCGCCAGCGGCCCGGCTATCAGCGGATTATAATAAATACCGTCTTTTAAGAATACCGTTATCAGCTCTTCCCTTGTCTCCGGAGCCAGCCCCTCCCGCTTTATATATTTCTCAGTATAGTTCTTAATCGTCTCGGTCATGGCTTCATATTGCGTTACACTTGCTGTAGGTGTTAACGCCTCCAGTTCATGGGCTTTGACGATAAGCTGCTGCTTTTGACTATAGCGGTGAAGATGGATTGTAATTCCTATGGCCAGAAGGAACATGGATATTGCAATACAAAGGCTTCGCAGTACAAAATGCCTTGCCCGGATATTATTCCCGCTGTTGCGAAGCTCTCTTTGCAGCCTTTCCTGCTTGGACGCATACTTATCACAGTAATTATCCATCGCTTTTTTAATCAATCCTTTTCTGTCAATACGGATCAGCCATCGATGGCGGGATTGATAAAAGTTCGTATATTCGGCACTCTTGCGCATGATGATATATATTCCCAGGATGATTGACAACAATCCAATATCCAGTAAAAATCCAGGCCTGCCATAATAAAAATCAACCATATCCTCCTTTAAGCTGATAGCAAATTGCTTAACGATATCGATACAAAATATCGGAGACACAACACATACGATTACACCCATAAATTCCATATACAGCCTCTGAAGCTTATCCATCTCAATACTTATTTCCTTCTGGAGGTTTTCCAAATTACGGACGAATAACAGCCTTCCTTCATAGCGCTGGTCGCCTCTTTCCATAACCTCTACACATTGACTTACAAATGCCCTAAGATACCGGTTAGGGATATTCTCATAATATTCCCTTAACCCCTCTTCCCTGTCCGGTGACAGCAAAAGCGCATATATCTGGTCTGCTGCCGCCTTCATATCTGCTTCAAGATGCTCCCTTGCTCGATAGAGAGCGTCATCAATACGGTATTCCACATAAAAATAATGCACCACCTCTGCCAGCATATTCTGCATCTGTGTCAAGGTTTTAATCTCATGCCTCTTGGCAATACGGCTTGTAACCTCCGAGTTGATAATGAATATTGCCACGCCTGCGTTGACGAAGGTTATGAGCCTAGGATTAAACATATAGATTACGAAGAATGCAGTCATGCTGGCAGTCCATGAAATTAAGCAGGACCATACGGTCTTTTTGGCAATTGTCTTACTGTCACAGGGGCTTATAAGCCGGTAATAGTACGATAATTTCTTAATATAATTACGGGTGAGGGGGAAATTATTAAAGAAATGATAGAATCTTAGAACGATATGACCGCACCCCCTTCTGCTGCTGCATTAAACTTCAGGAATGCTTCCCTCCTGTCAGGAGGAAGATGATTAAGCATGATTTTTGCCAGGCCGTTACTGATGGGGTTTACCCTCTCATATCTGCCGTCTGTATATCGTATAATATCCCTTGTATAATAGGCCTTCTTTCTTGTAAGCAGCTTAAGATAATGGACAATCTCTCCAGAATCATATTCGGCCTCCTCTCTTTCATACGGAATAATCTCCGTAATCCTCTCAATATACCGATGGCCGTCATCGTCCTTTACACAATGGACATCAAGGTGAATGAGCCTTGCAACCATGGACTGGATATCTCCGGAATCAAAACCGCCGTATCCCCCAAGGGCATGGACAAAATAAGCGACCAGTTCATCAGAGGTAGGCCAGTGGCCTGTCGTAATAATACGCTTTGTCCCGGCTAAGAGAAGGTTGATAAGATGCTTTGCATGTTCTAAGCTGGCTATCTCTCCAAATAAAATCGTGTGGGCCTCGGAGCTTTTAAGAAGCTCGATTACCCGGTCAAAGGGAAGCTTCTCACTGGGCCGTGTCCCTAATATGTTCTTATCTGAATATGCATCACCCAGATAAAGCTCAAAATCTGCCTCCAAGGTTCGAATCGGCTGCCTTTTGTCAATTTCCCTGACAGCTGCCCTGGTATAGGTGGTCTTCCCTGAATTCTGGTCTCCGGAGAAAAACAGGTTCACACATCCATGAATTGCCCATTTTATAACCTCTATGGGATACTGGTATCCATCATCCCGAATTAAATCTTTTAATTCGAAGGAAGCTGTATTCGCAAACTTCCGGACAAAAAATGCCCACTGTGAAGCATTATTCGGCCTGAATACCGTAACTCTGCTTCCATCTGCCAGATGTGTCTTGATACCTCCCTCCGCAGAGGTCAGGTGCCCCATTCTTCCATGTTCAGCCAGATTCTTGCATATACGCTTGATTACCTGCACCGATTCAAAAGCTAAGAATTTCAGGTGAATGGGCTTCCCCTGATACACTACCCATATGCTTTCATGGCTCCACAATCTTTTATTCGCTCCTAAAGATATCTCATCCTCCATATACCTGAAATTATAGGTAGTAATTCCTGATACCCCGCCGGATATACTATCCAGGGAGATATCCTCCATAATCAGAATATCTGCCACGGACAGTCCATAGGTTTTCTCATATATTCTTTGGGACAGGATATTTAACTTATCATCAAAGGACAATCCCTCATACATAATCGTATAGGCTTCATCAATATCCTTATCCGCGATACAATAATAGTAATCGCCATCATTAAGCAGCTTATCCAGCCCCGTCCGCTCACAGATTCCCTGAAACATCCTCTGGCTGCCGCTTCTCTTTTGCAGGTACATCATGATATCAAATTTATCCTTTGCCGAAAGCAGGTTTCCATCATGAAATGGTATCATGCCATTGATATCATCCTCTGTGATTCGCATCATGTTTAATAAGGTATGTTTTATTCTGGATACCACGATGATTTTGGCCTTCATATCTCCCTGGGAGCATTTCCGTAAGGCATTGCTTAAGGTTCTTTTGAGCATTCTTCTGTTCTCCAGGTCCCGTTTATTCAGGTTCAGATGGTTTATATCCATATTAATAATGCTGTTCATTATTTTTTGTATTCTATCACATAGATAATCCAAGGAATATTCCGTATCTGTACACTCCTCATCCTCGGCCTTTCCTTTAAAGATATAGAAGATGATTACCGCAACAATCGTTAACAGCAAAACGGAGAATACTACATCAATCAGTTTCATGCTCCGCTCCTTCCTCCCGGTTTCTTTTCTCCGGCCTACTAAGCATGTTTATAATCTTTATGGTACTTTCACGTATCTGTTCAAAAAAATAGTTATTTTCATATGCCGTATACCGGTCGAATCTTACTATCTCTTTTATTCTGCTGCCGATTTTATGTATTCCTGCCAAATTATCCTCCCGCAGACCCTTTCTTATCATACCCAATATATCACTCTCATTCTGAGCATCCATAAATCCCGTACAGTACGGTATCACGCCGGAATTCTTCTTATTAATATATCTCCTGTATTTTCTGCGGCAGTTTATAATGTTATATCCTGAATTCCGGTCATAATGCCCAAACAGAAAAAACACATTTTTATATTGGCTGATTCGCTCCCCATACTCTGAAAAGAATTTACTGAGCACATGCCTGCGCTGTGTCATATTAATAATAACCATATCCGCCGAGGACATCAGTCTAAGGGACAGCTCGTTATTTCCACTGTTTGCATCAATCATCACCATATCGTTATAGCTCTGCGCCTGGTGTATCATCGGGAATATCCCGCTGCAGATATCACGGTCAAAGGTTTCACGGTTCCTTGTCTCGGTACCCGGAAGCAGCCGCAGGGATATCTCCGGAAATGTAATACAGCAGCTCTCCAGTACATTTGCATCCAACATGTTCATACGGCTGTACATAATTGCGGCATCAAGTCCGATATCCTGAAAGATGCCATCCTCCTCACTGATAACATCCACATTCTTGCCCACCAAAGGTCCTTCCAGGTTGTTCATATAAAAATGAGTCTGCATCACTAAAATTCTCTTTTTATGAAGAATGCTCAGTGCTAATGCTGTTATGTGAAGGTTGCTGGTCTGTCCCTGTCCATGCAATGGAGACCAAAACACAATCTTACTCATCCTGCTTACCCCCTTCCCCGCAAGATAGCTCTTCTAATTCTTGCTGCTTTAATATCAGGGAAAATCTCACAGATTCCTCTGAGAATCACTTTCTTCATCTCGGAGGATATCTTATCTATCCGAATACACTTGGATATTTGACACCGTATAGAATTCTCATGGTCTTTCGAATCATAATGCAGGTATGCCATATCCTCCGGCTTTCGAGTAAGGGTTATGTCCTTTTTAGCTCTTTCAAAATCATCCAATGACAGGATATCACGGATTAAAACCCGGATTTTTATACTGTCCAAAGGTAATTTAGCGCTCAGCACGTTAATTCTGTCCATCATGTGGGGAAACGGGTCTGCAATTATATTGATATAATCCAGCTTAATGGACGGTTCTATCTCATTAATGCCGTATGCTATAAGAATCACGCCATCGCAAAAATCATCCAGCTCATTTTCCACGGGAATTCTCCTTATATAGTTGAGTCCCCGGTAATGTATCCTGCCACTTTCGCTGTCTAGCTCCATTCCATGGCAGATGCTTTTAGACAATGCTCCTGTCCCGGATAAATCAATAATTAATACCGGTATATTCAGCCTGACAAGTACGCTGCCGGTATAGAGGATAATATCAAATGCCTCTGCCCCCATATAACCTATACACACCATCTCCTAACCCTCCGTCGCCACATAGCTCTTCTCACTGCCCAATTCCTGTAATTTACCCAGTTCAGGAAAATATAGTGCATCCATATGCTCCTGATAGCCGGCATTTACCTCATTGTCTTTTATCTCTGTTTCATCTGCTTTCTCGTTGGTTTTATCTGCCGTTTCATGAGTAATTACATCGCTATCTTCCTGTAATGGTTCCGATGCCATTTCAGGTATATATCCGATTTCCTTATCCATAAGCTCCCAGTTGATTGCCGAGACATCGATGCCAAAGCTTCCTGCCAGCCGGTTCTCTAAGGCCTTTCTTACCTCTTTATTCAATATCTGCGAGCATCGGTTAATGATATTGGGGTCATGCTCAATCAGGGACAGAACCGATACATTCGGAGTATAGGTAACAACCGATGCTTCCTGGATATTCGGCTCGATGTATTTTGTCATAAATAATCCGGAGCCTTTATACAGCCCTGCATCGACGATTGCCGCCGACATTCGCAGAAGCTCCTCTTCATCCACCCATAAATAACATAGCGGGGTTCCGGGCTGAAATCCCTTGAGCGATTTTTTTGACAAGACAATATAGCTTTCACCATTGGGATAAAAGATTCTTATATCCACATAATCATTTGCCACGGTATTCGCACCGATATGAATCACATCATATTCTACCTCCCGTAAAGGGGATGCTACCGGTTGCTGCGCCAGCATCCCCTTAATAATATGGGTTCCTTCAGGAATATCCATCATCGCAGGCTTACCCAGCTCATTCTCCGATATATAGCTTTCATCCGGTTGGGCAGAATATACCGTCCTTTTTTCCACCATATCCTTACTGAGTATTTCGCCGGTATGAACATCAGACAACGCAATATATACAGTTTTCTTATTCTCCGTCATCTCCTGTCTGGCTTCATCAAGCATATATTCATATTCCCCCCGTATCTGCCCTATCATAATCACGGAGGTTGAAATCGCCGCAGTCCCTATAACGATAATGCATATCAAGGCAACGATAATATACTGCCTTGTTGTCCTTTTTAGTTTCCTTCCAAATCTCATCATTCATGTCCCCTTTATCATATAGTTAATAAGTAAAAAGCCTGATAATATCAGCAAGGCTAAAATAAAATAATAGCCAAGTACCAGTCCTATCTTTCGCCTTTCATATCCGGTATTAAGCTCTCCCATACGTCTTCGTGGTCTTCCCGGTATTCTCCTGCCTGACACCCACAGCAGGATACAGTACATTATTATCCCTAAAGCCATCATACAAAGGCCTCTTATAATTGTTAAATACCGCAATGACCTATCTCCTCTTTTGACAAAAACGTTTCAGCCTTTTTGGATATCGTATACGCCGCCCTTCTGACTCCATGGATAAACAAATAATTCGGATTCTCTTTGGAACAGGCATAGTTCCTGTTAATAAACTCTTTTGCTCCCCCATAATTACAGGCAACATCAAATTCTTCATTATATGGAATTGGTGAAATATCCTCTAAGGGGATGTTATAGTGCTTTGCAATTCTTTTGCAGCTCATGAAGGAGCTCTGCGAGTAATTTCCTATGAGAAATAATGACTTGGGTAAAAGTGAAGAATAATTTTTAAAGAAATTGTCCAGATAACCGGAATCTTGAAAAAGATTGATGACGATAAGGTCCGCCTCTTGAAGGATGGCATTTGAGCTGAGATGGTTCTGCTGCGTTGTGTTAATATAGCATAAATCCGTATTTTTTTCGATGAGGGCAAATAATTTATCCAGATTATGATATAACTCATAGTCAAAAAGCTCGCTGTTAATGACATTATCCTGAGGTATGTAATACAGATGCTCTGATATGACCTCCTTTATATAGCCTCTTAACAATCCGGAATGATTATCTCCGCGGTAAATCCTGCGCAGCAGCGTTTCAATTCCTTCGCCATCATAAAATCCCGTTCCTCTGTACCGGGCTTTTAATGTTATATCGTTATTGAAAAAGGCTTTACCGAGATTTTCTTTTCCCAGATAATTTTCTAATATGGTTATGATGTATGGATATTGTATGACGCTGGCTATACTAATCGCCGCAAAATTTAAGAATGCTCCGGACTTTTCAAACTCATTGCTCCAGAATACAATTTTCATTTAGAATACTCCCTTCTATACATGGCAAGGATTTTAAAACAGAGATACAAAGATAAGATAGATTAAAAAAAGAATGTAATCCGATAGATACATGATAATATATGATACATATTTTGTAAATACTTACAATAAAAATAAATTCAACAAAGATTTTGTAAATCTTTGTTGAATTCAAACAAAAGGTATTCATTCTTTATTCGACGGCTGTTTTATGTGAAGTGCGATAATAGATTGCCGTTGCACCGATTCCCAGTAAAAGAAGTCCGATAATCAGAACAAAGGGTAATGCCCTTGAAATATCACTAAGTACACCGCCGATATATCCGAAAGGCACACTGACCAGCATAACAGTCGTCTGAAGCAGTGCCATAATATTCGACCGCTCCGAAGGGTCCACATGGATAGCAACCAAGGATTCTCTCAGGGTTGCAAGAACGGCCCCGCCAAGTGCTTCAAATACCAACGATAGCGATAGCATTATATATCCCCATACTCCTGAATCTGTTATCGAGATAAGCAATACCGAACTGATTATCGCACTTAGAAAGCCGCCATACAAAGGCCATTTAAGCTTTGACTGCTTCATATGGGAGATTACCGTAAAAAACAGCAGAATGGACAATATACTTTTTGCCATAGGAAAGATAGGCAGCAGGGTATCCGGTATTCCGATTCGTTTCGATGCAATAATCTGCCAAAAGGTTAATCCAATCATCGCCACAATCTCTACCAATATACTGATAACGATTGCAAATTTTGTTCCGCGGGAGCCCAATATCTTTTTGAATGCAGTTTTATATCCGGAAAGCATCTGTGTCCATGACATATTCCGGCTTGCTTCCCGTCTGATTTTACCTACGGCTGTCTCAGTAGATAGTTTGTATAATATAAATATCTTTAATGTCATTATAACAAAAGCATTGATATAGAGGATACGAATCGCCGGTGCCAATGTCAGCTTTGCCACAAGAACCGAGGATATCGGTGCAAAGATTGCAGACAGATTACTAAATATAATTACCCATGAATAGATATGGGTTATTTTATCCTTAGGCGCATCCTCTACAAGCAGACAATCCCAGGATACGGTGGGTATCTTCATCGTACCGTTCAGCAATGCCGCCACCACAAAGAACCAGAAGCCCTGGCTGGATGCCCATATAAGACACGGTATGCTCCAGGCTATAAAATCAAATACTGCCGTGCTGAGTCTCCGTCCCATTTTGTCAATAATAGCACCCGATATAAAGGCAAAAATCATCTGCGAAAACATATATATCGAGGATACAATTCCCACCTCGACATCACTCATGCCAAAGGTAAGCATGTATACCGATGCATAGGGTATGCAAAGATTCATTGAAAGTCCCCACATAGGTTCAGTAAATACACTGACCCTGGGATTTCCCCGCAGTTCAAACAGGGTACGAAACAGTGGATGCTTTAGTAGTTTATTCTTCATGTTATCCGTAGTTCCTTTCACTATATTTGAGTCAATTATTATGCAAAAATAGCCTCTACAAATTTAGTTTATTTAGCAAACTATATATGATTATACTAACAAACAGAAGAATAAGCAACTTTATTCGGGAAAATACTCTCTTCTACATCATTAACTGATTCTTGATTTCCTGACCGGTAGGTGTGGCGGCAAGTCCGCCCTCTCCGGTTTCCCGGAGGGTTCTTGGCAGGGATTCTCCCACCTCTCTCATCGCATCCATCACTTCATCGGGAGGAATCTGACTTCGTATTCCCGCAACCGCCATATCGGCACTGGCTATGGCATTGACGGCTCCGACAACATTGCGCTTTACGCAGGGGACCTCCACCAGTCCACCCACCGTATCGCATACAAGACCCAGCAGGTTCTTGATGGACATGGCTGCCGCATGGGCAATGCTTTCGATATCTCCGCCGTTAAGATAGGCCAACGCTCCTGCTGCCATCGCACTGGCTGAGCCAATCTCCGCCTGACAGCCTCCTGCCGCTCCCGATAAAAATGCCCGGGCAGCGATAACCTCACCTACACCCGATGCTACATACATGGCCTCAATCATCTGCTCCCATGACGCACCATACTGCTCTTCATAGCTTAGAAGTACCGCCGGTATTACACCGCAGGAGCCTGCTGTCGGTGCCGCTACGATTTTCTTCATGCAGGCATTGGATTCTCCCATCTTTAATGCCTTCGCAATAACCGCTCCGATAAATGGACCTCCCAAAACCTTTCCTTCTAAAAGAACCCGGTGCATCTTCTCCCCGTCTCCTCCGACAAGCCGGCTTGCGGACTTTAAGTCTTTATCATAGGCGGCATCCGCATCCTTCATCGCCATATACAGCCGGCTCATCTTTTCAAAGGATTCCTCTTCACTGACAAGCCGCTCCTCCATATCATCCTCAAGAATAACCCTCCAGAAGGGCTTATCTTTTTCTTCACATTGCTTTAGTATCTCTCCAAAGGATTGAAAGCTCATCTTCTACCTCCATTAACAGCTTCTCCCTGCTATGCCTCTATGGCATTGATATAGGTTACCTTCTTTACACCTTCTGCATGATATAATAATTCAATAACCTCAGAGGGCACCTCCTGGTCGCATTCTATAATCATAATCGCATTGCCTCCCCTTTTATCCCTCTGAATCTTCATGGTGGCAATATTAATATTCTGCTTACTTAACAGCGAGGTAACCATGGATACATGTCCCGGCTTATCAATATTTTTAATTACCAGGGTCGGATAAGCCGCGGTAATATCGGCCTCCACACCATCAATTTGATTAATTACAATCGAGCTGCCTCCGATAGAAGAGGCGATAATCTCAATTTCGTTGCCTTTGATTCCTGCAAGCTTTAATAAAACTGAATTCGGATGGGCATTTCGAAGCTCGATTCCTTCAAATTGATAATGCAGCCCTCTTTCTTTGGCATACCGAAAGCTGTCCGGTATCCTTTCGTCATCCGGCTTCATCCCCAGAAGGCCCGCAATCAGTGCCTTATCCGTTCCATGTCCTTTTCCTGTTAATAAAAACGAACCATGAAGATATATTTTTGCTTCCTTTACATCCTCACGGAGAAGCTTTCTGGCTGTATATCCTATCTTAACTGCTCCCGCGGTATGGGAGCTGGAAGGGCCGACCATAATCGGACCCATAATGTCAAATACATTCACAGCACATCCTGCCTTTCCTCTGTATTCTCCTATATTCTATCCAAAAACACCTTCTATATCTCTTTCTTGCGTATTTCATAGCCCAGCGCCAGAATATACTTTATGGTCTCTGTTACGGTTCTCCTGTCATATAGCTTTTCTTCTTCAGGCAGTTCATCATAGGGTACAAGGCAAGGGTGCCTGAGATTTATATCATCTCTGGCTTCACCATAGGTCCAGCCGTCTGATATACGCTGGCTTGACCATACCTCGTGAATATTTTCCGATATCCTTTCAATTAGCTCGCCGATATAAGACGGCAATTTGATATCCGATGTATCAAGCGGCTCAGGAATATAATGATTCATGTGTCCTCCTTATAATGTAGCTTCTATTGTCGTCAGAAATATCATCCATACTGTTATAGGCTTTAATGATATCGTAGGTCTTTGCCACAATATATTTATCATATTTTTGATAGATATATTTATCATTGTGGAGCTTAACACCGACGTCCTTTAATTCCTCCCAGGACACCAGGCATCCATGCTGCTTTCGGTAAGCATCCTTTCTGGAGCCGGCATCCGTCATTTCCTCAATCGGTTTAACTGTCCAGCCATTTGAGAAATGAAATGCATTCCAGCGTAAATGCTCGGTGGCACCCAGGTTTTCTGTCAATTCCCCTCCTGCGGCTTTCTCCGCCTGCTTTTTCAGGCTGTCAAAAAGCTCTGTCAGCTCCGTATCATCCGCCAGCTCATACGGTATACTGCTCTTATCCATCTGTCTTTTTTGCTTTCCGTTAATCAGGCTAAAGCCCATGATATGCAGATAAGCACCTAAGAACGATGCAACTGCCCGGTTGGAATTCCTGCTGTGGCTGGATAGCTCCGCCCAGTTCCTGCCCCCATAGGCGATTTCATCCACCATCATTGCCAGCCTGTCCATTTCCTCTTCAACGATGATATCATGGGTAAAGATATCATTATCATTGCCAAATATGGTTATGTTATGAAGCGCATTTTCTCTATCGTTAAATACCTGGTATTCATTATCTGAAATATGCGCGGCTATAACCGGCAGCTTTTTAATATTCCTCTTCAACAGATAATTTCGTATATCCGTTACCACATCCAGATTCCTATAGTCATCTCCCGTACAGGATACGATATAATCTATCTGGCATAGGGTGTCATTTTCGCTGCCCGTTATATAATTGTTCAGCTTATTATAAAATCCGGTGCTGCCTATATCATCATGATAGAATTCAAACGCCATATCCCTTGCCGAATCCTTTGTAAATAATCCGGGATATTTATTTTTGAATTCACCCTCTAGACTGTCCATTCTGTTATCAAAAACAATCCCATTAAATGTACAGCCTTCAAACCTGCCGTTCATCACAGCCTTTCGCAGAATTTGCTTTCCGCATACGCCAAATCCCAGTATCAGAATCGTAAGGGCAGGCTTATCTCCTCCATTTTTCAGCGGCAAAGCCGTCTCCTTATCAAAGTCCAGACATTTGTATAAGGGGTTTCGCATAAACAGCTTTCTGACGGCCAGCTCCTCTTCACAAAAATACCGGATATCATATTTTCTGCTATTCAGCTTGTCAAATTTGGATTCAAGGTCGTCAATAATCATATCCGAGCCTGTATGAATAAAGATGCCTCTTAGATATTTATTCGAATATTCATATTCATCCGCGTATTTAATGATTTGATGCGCGATGATGGAATTTGTAATTTCATTTTCGCTAAATGCAAAAATATATATCTTTTTATATAGCTTCAGTCTGTTAAAACCCGCATAATACAGCGCTTTTTTATTCAGCCTGTCCCCTGAAAATACAGGCTCAAACAGAATACTTCCCATGTTGTGTATCTTATCCTTACTGACGGCATCTGCACCGTCATCAATAAAAAGCACGATCCTCTTCTTATTCTTTCTGTCACTGTCACCGGTCATAACATTCCCGGCAAAGCAAAGCGATTTTGAATTAACACCGAATATAATATATCTTTCCTTACGAAAGCCGATTAATGCCTGCAATAGAAGGCGCAGTCTTTTGCCAAATACCGATACCGCCGCCAATACAGTCGTAACCGGAGCCAGTACATGGCATACCCAGAATGGAATGATATAATAAGGAGACTGCATCCACTCTGACACTGCCATGCCTTCGGATATTTCTCCGTAATCAATCTCAATGATGAACATACGAATCGTACTAAGCAGTGCCATTAAACCATTTTTGATATAATCGATATCTTCTGATACCGGGTATGTATTCAGATATCCGTACAGATAAAGGGTAAAGCCGGTTATTATTGTTACCGCAAAGAGAATAACCTTAAATCCCGGTCTTATTTTCATCAAAAAACACAGTAATAAATAAACCAGCAGAAAAGCCACAAAAACGGCTCCTGCTCCTATATAAAATTGCAGCATACTCTTATCCCTCTTCTCTGTATTGTATAGGTTGCTCTATCATCCGTAGATATTTTCATAGATATATTTTGCATATGCAGCTGCCACATTCACTCCTGTAACACTCTCCATCGCCCCAAAAAAAGCATTGGAATTCACTTCACAGACAATCGGCTCCCCTGCTTCTCCGTATAAAATATCGATTCCGCAGTAATCCAGCTTAAGAGCTTTTGCCACCTTTTCCGAAATCTCCATAAAGGCCCCGGGTACTTCAATCGCTTCACTTACCCCGCCCAGCTCAACATTCGACCTGAAATCAGTCTGAGAGACACGCTGCATGCCGCAGAGCGCTTTCCCTCCTATTACGATGACCCGTACATCTCTTCCCCGGCTTGCTGCAATCATTTTCTGGAATAAATGTGCCTTGCATTTAACCTTTTCCATGATTTTCAGCAATTCTTCCCGGTTATCCGCACAGTATACCTTCGCTCCAAGGGAGCCATAGCTCTCCTTAATAACACATGGATAGCCCAGCCTTGCTTCGATTAATTCAATTCTCTGCATTGCCTCCTGCAAGGATGCGTCCTCATTGTAGCAAAGCAGACCGGGTATCGTATCCGGCATATTGATTCCATAGCCCGCAAGCCGGATATGGGTATCCATCTTATCATCACATACCAGAATTGCCTCATGGGTATTGAACAGCCGGATGCCTGTCCTTTCAAGAAGTGCCGACGTATATTTGTCCTTATCCAGATAAACCACAAAATCATAGGGCTCCAATAGCGACTCTACCCCGCTGTTGGTAATCATTGCCGTATTCATACTATTTTTTTTGATATCAACCTCTACCCCTAATTTACTAAATTCCTCTTTAAGCCGGATTGGCTGATTAAAGGCGGATACAAGCTTAGAAAAAGCATTTATCAGAATGAGTGCTCTTTTCAATCAGAATTCTTCCTTTCCATCCTATA
>JAEZXP010000015.1 GCA_023419655.1 Bacillota bacterium
CTTCCATATAGTCACTGCCAAAGTATTGCATTTGTGAATTTACTCCTTTTTCCTAATCCTTATTATAATACTGTTTAATTCTATCCATCCGTGAGGCCATTCCCTGGAACAGATAATCCACCAGCGTGATTGCGACCATGGATTCTACCACGACCACAGCTCTGGGGACAATGATAGGGTCATGACGGCCGACGATTTGAATCTCGATGTTTTCGCTGTTCCTATTGGCTGTTCTTTGGGGTCTTCCGATTGAAGCAGTCGGCTTTACGGCTGCTCTCAGGATAATTTCTGAGCCGTCACTGATTCCGCCCAATATTCCTCCGGCAGGGTTGGTCAGCTTGATTAGCTGCTTATTCTCATCGTATGCGAAGGGGTCATTATTCTCAGAGCCGGTATGAGTAGCGGCTAAGAAGCCGTCTCCGATTTCTACACCCTTAACAGCTCCGATAGACATAACAGCTCTTGAAAGTGCGGCGTCAAGCTTATCAAATACCGGCTGGCCTATACCGGCAGGCATTCCGGATACGATGCATTCGATTACTCCGCCCACAGAATCCTGCTCGTCCTGCTTTTCCTGAATATACTGCTCGGCCTTTTTGGAGGCATCAGGGTCGGGCATATAAAGAGGATTCGTTAAGGAATACTCTTTGCGGCAATTATGATAGTCGATGGTAACCGGACCGATTGATTTGGTATATGCATAGACGGAGATACCAAGCTCTTTTAAGATGACAGCGGCGATGGCTCCTGCGGCTACCCGGCTTATGGTCTCTCTTCCTGAGGAACGTCCGCCTCCCCGGTAGTCTCTGAAGCCGTATTTTGCATCATAGGTATAATCGGCATGACCGGGGCGGTAGTAGGAAGCAATCTCCGAATAATCGGAAGAACGCTGATTCTCATTAAATACAATAAGGGATATGGGGGTTCCTGTCGTCTTTCCTTCGAATATCCCTGACAGAATGCGAACCTTATCCTCTTCTTTTCTGGGAGTAGAGAATTTTGTCTGTCCCGGTTTTCTTCGTTTGAGGTATTCCTGAATTTGAATTTCATCCAAAGGCAATCCCGCAGGACAGCCATCTATAACAACTCCATATCCTTCTCCATGGGATTCGCCCCAGGTGGATATCACAAAATGATTACCGTATATTGAACCTGGCATATTAACCTCTCTTTCCTGTGCATACCGTTATGACACCGCCATTTTGGACATTGCCACAGATGGCACAAAATCCGTATTTTGCGTTATTGCCTGTGCTTTATATGTATTCATAGTATATCGGAAAACTTATCTGGATTCAACGGCTTTAATGACATTTATAAAAAATAATCATATACTGAATTGACAACAATTCTGCGAGGCCAGTGTGAAAAATAAAAATTTCACGAAGCGAATCCATTCGCTTTGCAAATGTTGTGGCTTCGAAACATGAAAATCAGGGATTTTCATGTAGAAAGTTAGCAGACTGAGAGGAAAGGCATGGTTATTGATATGGATAGTCAATATAATTCTTATAATTATACAAAAGGGAAGGGCAGCTTTAATAATGCCGGCCGTCCAATTCAAAAAGAGATTTTCAAAGGAAAGAATGATGAGGATCTTATTATAGAAGAAAATACAATATATGAAATTGACAGAGATTGTGTGGAACGGCTAAAAAGAAGCAGGAAACGTTAATATAAGAAAAAAGCTGCGTTATACGCAGCTTTTTTGTTTTCGCCCCAGATGGGCGAATTCTTACAGAGATGACTCATCAAACCACTTAGTTTCGATTTTAGAAGCAGCCGAAGCTATTTCCGCCACCGCCACAGCAGCAGAGGATGAGAAGGATTAAGATAAGAGAGCCACAGCCGTCGCCGCCGATTCCGCCGTTACCGCCACAGCCACAGTTATTTCCTCCTCCTAATAATCCATTATTGTTACCACCGCAGCAGCATAAGATCAGGATTAAGAAAATTATCCATCCGCAATCATTAGCTCCACCGACACCACGGTCGCAATGTGTTGCTGCTAAATCACTCATAGTAGTTCCTCCTAATATTAATTACACTGTATCATATGATTGATGGCTTGACTGATTTCCTCTTTTTATAATAAATAATTGAATTTTTTGTAGATGAATCTACAAACTTAATGGGGGATATAGAATTCCGACTAAAATAGAGATATTATACCATGTCCGCAAGCATCCATGGCATTGGCACTTTGTGCCAATTATGCGCACGTCCTTCGGCCGGACTGGGAACGAAGGGGCTGTATCTTATCATGGAAATCCTTCCAATGGAAATTAGAGTAGAATAATGGGTAAGCTGTCAGAATAGGATAATAAAAAACGGTTGGAGTTCTTATGGAAGAAAACAATAGGATTCATGTTATTGTTCATTGTAAGAATTATGAAAGCAGACGGACTATTTTGGAGGATCTGGGACATATAAAATACAAATTACCAATGATAGATGCTTACGTATTGGAAATCGACAGGAGCAAGCTGGATATAGTAAAAAAACTGGATGGATTGATTGATATAGAGATGGATACCCATATTACGGCTCAGATGCATAAAGTCAATGATATTATAGAAAGTAAATGGGCTCATAAAAATGGATATTACGGACGTGGCGTTGGTGTAGCAATCGTCGATACAGGAATATGTCTGCATAAGGATTTTACGGAAGGCGGTAACAGGGTTATCGCCTTTAAGGATTTTGTAGCCGGCGGGACAGAGCCCTACGACGACAATGGACATGGCACGCACGTGGCAGGAATTGTCGGGGGTAACGGGTATTCCTCGAAAGGAAAATACGTGGGAGTAGCTCCTGCCTGTAATATTATTGCCATAAAAGTTCTGGACAATAAGGGTGACGGTAATATATCCGATGTATTGGCGGGATTACAGTGGATTATCGATAATCGGAAAAGATACAACATACGGGTCGTAAATATCAGCGTGGGAACCTCTGCAAAGGAGACCCTGGATGAGAATTCCCTGTTGGTTCAGGGCGTGAATGCTGTCTGGGACAGCGGGATTGTAGTGGTGGTGGCAGCAGGAAATAACGGTCCCGGGCCGATGTCGATATCCACACCGGGAATCAGCAGAAAGGTTATTACGGTAGGCTCGTCGGATGATAATGTTTCGGCGGAGGTATTCGGAGCAAAATCCAAGAATTATTCAGGCAGAGGCCCTACGCCGTACTGTATAAAAAAGCCGGATATTGTAGCCCCCGGCTCGAATATTATATCCTGTAATATTAACCGTTATACTTCAAGGGGAGTCGTCAATATTCAGAAGAATCAGCCTTCCGAATTTCCTATGATGTATACAATTAAAAGCGGAACATCCATGGCAACACCGGTGGTATCCGGAGCAATTGCCCTGCTTTTGGGTGAGAAACCCCACCTGAATAATAAAGAGGTAAAGCTTAAGCTGAGAAACAGTGCGGTTGATTTGGGGCAGCGCTGGGAGAAGCAGGGGTGGGGGCTTTTAAATGTAAGAAAGCTGCTGGAATGAAGCAAAACCGAATTAGTTTAATAAATTTACAAATTAGTTGTTGTCAAATTTTTGTTCAGGTATTATAATAGAAACAGGTAATTCATTATAGGAATCCACATGAGATGATTTGTCATCTTTCTATTCCGGATTTTCAGTAATTTTAGAAAACAGGAATAGAATACATAGAAATGTTAAGCATAATCGTAGTGATTTACCATAACACACTAACAGATAATGAAACTAAAAATAAAAGGAGGAATTATTATGGCATATTTTAATGTTGGCAAGATTGAATATGAAGGCCCTCAAAGCAAAAATACTCTTTCATTCAAGTACTATAATCCGGATGAGGTAATTATGGGAAAAACCATGAAAGAGCATCTTAAGTTTGCAATGTCCTATTGGCATACTTTTACCTATATGGGTGTAGATCCTTTCGGAGGCACTACAATGGACCGTGAATGGGACAGAACAAATGATGACATGGCGAAGGCAAAGGAAAGAGTTCATGCAGCATTTGAATTTATGGAGAAAATGCAGATTCCTTATTTCTGCTTCCATGATGCAGATATCGCTCCCAGAGTTCCTGGAGATCTTGCAGAGACCAATAGAAGACTGGACGAAATCGTAGCTGTTATAAAAGAGGAGATGAAGCGCACAGGCATTAAGTGCCTCTGGGGTACAACCAATGCATTCGGCGATGACAAATTCGTACACGGTGCAGGCACCTCTTGCAATGCAACCGTATTCGCATATGCAGCAGCACAGATTAAGAAGGCGATGGAACTCACCAAGGAATTAGGCGGAGAGAACTATGTTTTCTGGGGCGGACGTGAAGGTTATGAGACTCTGCTCAATACGGATACAGGCCTTGAGCTTGACAACCTGGCCAGATTACTTCAGATGGCAGTTGATTATGCGAAGGAAATCGGCTTCACAGGTCAGTTCTTAATCGAGCCTAAGCCGAAGGAACCTACAAAGCATCAGTATGATTTTGACGCTGCAACTGTTCTTGCATTCTTAAGAAAGTACAATTTACAGGATTACTTCAAGATGAACATTGAAGCAAACCATGCTACTCTGGCGATGCATACATTCCAGCATGAGCTTAACATGAGCAGAATCAACGGAGTTTTGGGCAGTGTAGATGCCAACACCGGTGACCCTATGCTTGGATGGGATACAGACCAGTTCCCCACAAACGTATATGATACGACACTTGCTATGTATGAGATACTTCTTAACGGAGGACTTGGCAAGGGCGGTCTGAACTTTGACTCCAAGGTACGTCGTGCTTCCTTTGAAGATGATGATTTATTCTATGCATATATTGCAGGTATGGATACATTTGCAAAGGGCTTAAAGGTAGCTGCAAAGCTTCTTGAGGACAAGGTACTTGAGAACTTCAAGGCTGAGCGTTATGCAAGCTATACAGAAGGCATCGGCAAGGATATCGTTCAAGGCAAGGTTAGCTTTAAAGAGTTAGAAGCTTATGCTTTAAAGAACAACGTTACTCCGAACAAGTCAGGCAGACAGGAAATGCTTGAGAGCATCCTGAATCAATACATCCTGGAGACCAAATAATTAATATTGAGCAAATTATGAAAATGGATAGATAGAGCAGGAGGAAATCTGCATGTGCAGATTTCCTCCTGTTTTTGTGTGGGATTTAATGACAATAAAAAACGATTGCATTTTGTTTTGTAAGGATGTAAAATAGTTGTATATAGTTTAGTGAATCAACTAATACTGAGCTTACAATGTAAAGTAATCATAGGGGGATAAATCCGCCACTGATTGGTAGTAGAAACTTTATAATTAAGGAGGATAAATCCTCCATTCATTGGTAATGAAAATTTTGCATTTTATTTAAGGAGGATTGAACAGATGAATAATATGCCGAAAGTAAAAATCGGAATTGTAGCTGTAAGTCGTGACTGTTTCCCTGAAAGTCTTTCCGTGGGAAGAAGAGAGGCGCTGGTAAGTGCGTACGGTAAAAAATATGATGTCTCTGAAATCTATGAATGTCCTATTTGTATCGTGGAAAGCGAGATACATATGGTTGAGGCACTGGAAGATATCAAGGAAGCCGGATGCAATGCATTGGCTGTATATCTTGGCAATTTCGGTCCGGAGATTGCGGAAACATTGCTTGCCAAGCATTTTGACGGACCTGCAATGTTCGTTGCAGCTGCGGAGGAATCAGGAGATGATTTGATTCAGGGCCGCGGAGATGCATACTGCGGTATGCTCAATGCCAGCTATAATCTGCAACTGCGCAATATCAAAGCATATATACCGGAATATCCGGTTGGAACAGCAGAGGAATGTGCAGATATGATTCACGAATTTGTTCCGATTGCCCGTGCAATTGTGGCATTAAAGGACTTAAAGATTATCAGCTTTGGTCCGCGCCCTCTTAATTTCCTTGCATGCAATGCGCCGATTAAGCAGCTTTATAATCTGGGCGTGGAGATTGAAGAGAATTCAGAGCTGGATTTATTTGAAGCGTTCCATAAGCATGAAGGAGACCCCCGTATTCCGGCAGTAGTAAAAGATATGGAAGCAGAGCTTTTGGACGGGAATCAGAAGCCCGAGATATTACCTAAGCTGGCGCAGTATGAGTTGACATTGCTGGATTGGATTGAGGAGCATAAAGGATATCGCAAATATGTAGCAATCGCAGGAAAATGCTGGCCTGCATTCCAGACACAGTTTGGGTTTGTTCCCTGCTATGTCAATAGCCGCCTGACGGGAATGGGAATCCCGGTATCCTGCGAGGTAGATATATATGGTGCGCTAAGTGAGTTTATCGGAGCCTGTGTCAGCGACGATGTGGTTACCCTTCTGGATATCAACAATACGGTTCCGAAGGATATGTTTGATGAAGATATTAAAGGCAGATTCCCATACACACACAGAGATTTGTTCATGGGCTTCCACTGCGGCAATACCTGTTCCAGAAAATTAAGCTCCTGCTCGATGAAATATCAGATGATTATGGCAAGGGCTTTGCCAGAAGAGGTTACACAGGGAACATTGGAAGGAGATATTGTACCGGGTGATATTACTTTCTTTCGTCTGCAAAGTACGGCAGATTCCAAGCTGCGGGCATATATTGCTCAGGGTGAGGTACTTCCGGTAGCTACCAGATCCTTCGGGGGAATCGGAATATTTGCTATCGCTGAAATGGCAAGATTCTACCGCCATGTATTGATTGAAGGCAATTATCCTCATCATGGAGCAGTGGCATTTGGACACTTTGGAAAAGAATTGTACGAGGTATTTCGCTATATCGGCGTTGATGTGGATGAAATCGGATTCAATCAGCCGAAGGGTATGCTTTATAAGACGGAGAATCCGTTTGTAAAATAATTGATTTGGAAAAGGGTTGTTGTAATAGTTTGCAACAACCCTTTTTTGAAACCGTCATGTTTTATCAAGCTTATACTATGTATTATTCTACTGTGATTACACTTACAGGACAATTATCTGCCGCTTCCTGAGCAGATTCTTCTGCATCCTCCGGAACAGGATTTGTATATACCTCGGCTAATCCCTCGTCATCCATGCGAAATACGTCAGGGCAGGTCTCGGCACAAAGTTCACATCCAATACATCCATCGCGATCAATTGCAGCTTTCATAGTACATACCTCCATTTGATTTAATGTATTTACAGATTAGCCTGAACGGATGGGCATCAAATTGAGACTAATCTGCGGATATCATTTATCCATGTTGATTGTACCACAATATAATATATTTTGTAACCATTTATAATTATTTTATATTATTCCGTATAAGCATTGACTTATAGAAGTCATACCATTTATAATATACAAAATGCACCAAAAGGGATAGTTGAATTTATTTGTTTTTTTTAGTCATATAGACTATAATAAAATCAGAATTTGGGCGATATATATTATAGGCTATAGTATAGATGAGAGCAGCTTTAAAAGCGGAGGTATTTGATGGATAAAGAATTAATGTTTGATGGTGAAAAAAGGCAAATTGAAATCTTGGAGTTTCTGGCGGGAGGAAACGCATATGGAGTTGACATTAATGATATCAGAGAAATCCTTACATATAATAAAAACCCGAGAAAGATACCAAATTCCAATCCGCATATTGAAGGAATCGTTATGCCCAGAGATTTTATTATTCCTGTTATAGATATTGCTTCAAGTCTGAAACTGGAGGATGTGCATGACCTGGAAAATGAGATGCTGATTGTATCGAATATTGAGGATATGAATATTGGCTTTCATGTAGATGATGTGAAGGGAATTCACAGAGTCTCCACAGCGGATATAACAAAGCCCGGCAGGAAGCTAAGTACTTCTGTTAAAAAGGCTGTTGCAGGTATATTCAATATAGACGGTGCGAAGATAGAGATTTTGGAACTGAGGGAGATTATCAAGACAATAAACCCGGATACGATATAAAAGCTTTACAAATGAAAATAGGCAGGTGACTTATGGCAAAATGTAAGTTGTGCAAGAAAACAATTGATGACGCAGCAGAATATTGTGTTGAATGTGCGGATAAGAAGGATTTAGCTGCGAATGAGTCTTATCTTGATAGTCTGCTTAATTCTGTGCAGGAAACTGCGACTACGGCAAATGATATATATAAGAAAAAGAAAGACACGGGCAGGAACAGTTTGGAAAGTATTTCCGAACCATCTGAATCAGAGGCAGTTTTTTCATTAGATTTGGATGATTTACAGGATTTTGACCAATACGATATTATGAATGAGTTGGATGAGCCTATTGTGATAAGCGATGAGGCGCTGTTTGGAGATATTATAAGTCCGCAGCCGAACGGCAATGAGGTATCGGAATATTCTGAAGATGCGAAAGAAACCGTATCGGATGAGAAGATGATATCTGCAGATACGCCAGAGATAGAACAAGAGGATAAGCCCTGGTCTGAGGAGAATGTTGACAAAGAGTTTTTGGGAACGGATGATAGTGAAACGGATAATGATGATGAAGAATATCCGGATTTAAGCCTGGATGATTTGATGAAGCAAATGGATATATTATCGGATGATGAAGATAGCGGCGGGGGTAATGCAGATACTCATAATGTCGCTGATACCGAAGATGAACCATCACAGAAGAAGGTTGAACCGGAGGAGGAGCTTCTTAATCTTCTGAACCAAATCGATCCGGATAAACCCATTGAGGAAGATTTACTGGCTATATCCAGCCTTTTAGAGGGAATGGATAATAATCAACGGGATAAAGAGTTTCCGGAGGATGTCGGAGAAGTATTTTCAGAGGCTTTGGAGGCTGTGTCCACTTTGACGGACCCCGCTGAAGAAACGATACAGATACCGGAAGAATCAGAGGATTCAAAAGAAAAAGACAGTAATAAAAAGACTGCTAAAAGAAAAAAAGATACAGAAAAGGCAAAAGAGAAGAAGGCAGGTTTGTTTACAAGACTTTTCTCCAATATAGAGGATGAAGAGCCTTTGAAGTCTGAAAAGAGAAAAGCTGAAGAAGAGACGGCTGCTCTTAAGGAGACAGGGAAGAAAAAGAAAAAAGCCAAGGAAAAAGCCAAGGAAAAAGCTCATCAAACAGAGGGCCAGGAGGATGCCGAGGAAACAGAGGAATCCGCTAAAAGTAAGAAGGCCCAAAAGAAAGAAGAAAAACAGAAAAAAAAGATAGCCAAAAGAGAAAAAAAGAAGATAGAGATTATCGATGACGAGATTGATGAAGGCCGTATTAACAAGGTAGGAGCTTCTATTGTACTTATGTTCTTTGGTATGCTGGTAATGCTGCTTCTTATCTCGACGAATATATTCTCATATTCCTTAAGTATAAAAAATGCAACGGACTATTTTGGAAGGCATCGGTATACGCAGGCATATAACGAGGTCTATGGAATCGATATTAAGGATGAGGATATTGAGCTGTATGATAAAATCATGACAGTAATGTATGTAAATAAGCAGTTGAATTCATACAACAACTATTATCATATGGAGAAATACCCGGAAGCCTTGGATTCCTTGCTAAAGGGACTGCAAAGATATGATAAATATATCGAGCTGGCCACAATACTTGGGATTAAGACGGATTTGGATTATGTAAGAAATCAGATTATTGCTGAATTGTACAACGTATTTAGTCTTACGGAGGAACAGGCTGTAAAGATAATTAATAGTGAGAATCAAGCTGCATATAGTATAGCGGTCTATGATGTTGTACTGGAGAATCTTTTATTCAATGAATGAATATTATACAGCGAGCAGAGGAGAGAACATTATTGGAAGCAAAAAGAATCATACCATGTTTGGATATTCATAACGGCCGTGTCGTAAAGGGAGTTAATTTTGTCAGCCTTAAGGATGCGGGAGACCCGGTGGAGATAGCTGCAGCCTATGCCAAATCAGGGGCGGATGAACTGATATTTCTTGATATATCTGCCACGACAGATAAGAGAAAGATAAATCTTGATGTAATGAGAAGAGTCGCCGAGGTAGCTTCTATTCCATTTGCCATTGCCGGAGGCATCCGGACGATAGAGGATTTCAGGAGTACCTTGGAAGTGGGTGCAGCAAAAGCCGGTATGAATACGGCCGCTATCGCGAATCCCAATCTGATACGTGAAGCCGCGGATGAATTTGGAAGTAAGCGGGTGGTACTGGCACTGGATGCAAAGAAAAGGGCAGACGGCTCTGGATGGAATGTTTTAAAGAACGGCGGGCAGGTCGATACAGGAATCGATGCCGTGGAGTGGGCGGTGAAGGCCACATCTCTTGGTGCGGGGGAGATTATTCTGACCAGTCTGGACCGTGATGGTACGAAGGAAGGGTATGATTTGGAGCTGACAAGGACGATTGCTGAAAATGTATCGGTTCCGGTAATCGCCTCAGGCGGTGCCGGTAAGCTGGAACATTTTTATGATGCCATTGCCATAGGAAAGGCGGATGCCGTTCTGGCGGCATCATTATTCCACTTTAAGGAACTGGAGATTATGGAAGTCAAGAAATATCTCAATGAAAGAGGAATCAGTGTAAGACTGTAGTGAGGAAAGATATCTATGGGTGCAATTACCAATGACTGGCTGGAAGTAATCGGAAGTGAATTTAAAAAACCGTATTACTCACAGCTATATCGATTTATTAAAGATGAATACAGTAATTATGTTATCTATCCGGATGCAGACGATATATTCAACGCGTTTCATCTTACTCCGCTTAGTAAGGTGAAAGTGGTTATTATCGGTCAGGACCCTTATCATAATGAAAATCAGGCTCACGGCTTATGTTTTTCGGTTAAGCCCCAGGTGGATATTCCGCCCTCCCTTGTAAATATCTATAAGGAGCTGCAAGACGATATTGGGTGCTATATTCCGAATAACGGTTATCTGGAAAAATGGGCGAAGCAGGGAGTTTTGCTGCTTAACACCGTATTAACGGTACGTGCCCATAAAGCATTTTCCCATCAGGGAAAGGGCTGGGAAGAGTTTACCGACGCGGTTATCCGGGCCGTTAATGCACAGGACAGACCGATTGTATTCATCCTGTGGGGAAAGCCTGCCCAGAGCAAAAGGAATATGCTTAACAATCATAAGCATCTTATTCTTGAAGCGCCCCATCCGAGCCCATTATCGGCTTTTCGGGGATTCTTCGGAAGCAGACCCTTTAGTAAGACAAATGAATTCTTAACAGGCCACGGTGCCGAACCCATCGACTGGCAGATAGAGAATAGATAGTATATCATATTGACAATATAAATAAAGCAGGTGTACGAATACATTTCCATAGCCACATTCGTATACCTGCTTTTAAGTTGATTGCCAATATAATTTTACGAAAGTTATTTGGACACTCGAACTTTTTATGTGTTCATATTTTTGACGGCTGTAGACAGCATCAGCTTGATTCGGTTTAACTGGTTAACCTCACTGGCACCGGGGTCATAGTCGATTGCCACGATATTTGCCTCGGGATGCTGGCGCCTGAGTTCTTTTATTACACCCTTGCCCACAATATGATTCGGCAGGCATCCAAAGGGCTGGGTACATACAATATTACCAACGCCGGAATGTATAAGCTCCAGCATTTCACCGGTTAAAAACCATCCCTCTCCGGTCTGATTGCCGATGGATACGACATCTTGGGCATATTCAGCCAGCTTCTTGATGTGAACCGGAGGTGTGAAGCGCTTACTTTTTTCAAAGGATTTTACAGCTTCCTTTCGCAGGGCTTCCAAAGCCCAGATGACCAGGTTGGCAATCTGGGCGCTCTTTTTGCTCTTCCCCAGATACCTTGCCTTGAAGTTGTTGTTATAAGCACTGTACATGAAGAAATCCAGCAAATCAGGGACGACCGCCTCCGCACCTTCCGCCTCCAGAAGCTCCACAAGATAATTGTTTGCGGAGGGAAGGAATTTTACAAGGATTTCGCCGACGACACCTACCTTTGGCTTTACCATATTCTCATGGAGAGGGAGAC
>JAEZXP010000045.1 GCA_023419655.1 Bacillota bacterium
GTCCATGGGAGAAGGATATGGGTCAGAATACGCTGAGGCGGTTCTTAAACTCACACCGAACTGGATTATTCCGATTATTGTGGTAAGTGGATTTGCCGGCGGATTAATTGGTGCATTTATAGGAAAAGCCGTGCTGAAAAAGCACTTTGAACGTGCAGGGATGGCGTGATGAATACTTTTTTACATACAACGGCAGGAAAACGTCATTTGCGGCTCGACCCGCGAACAAAATGTGCACTTATTTTGTGCACAAGCTTTACTTTGGTTTGGGGAGCAAGTCTTGTTGGGGTAATGGCATGGGTAAGACCAGCTCTTGCTCTTGTTCCGGCCATACTTTTATTATTTACGCCGCGTTGGCGTATAGGAATTGTATACGGCATCCTTGAAATCGCGTGCTTTGTACTGGAATTCACTGTTTTTAAATCCACAACCGGATTCTGGAATTTAATCCTTCTTCCGATCTGTGCAATCCTTACAAGATTTATGCCCTGCGTGATTGCTGCTTATTATATGATGGCGACCACCACAGTCAGTGAATTTACGGCAGGGATGGAACGGATGCATGTGACGCAAAAACTGGTGATTCCTTTATCGGTTATGTTTCGTTTTTTCCCGACAATAGCAAAGGAGCAGCAATGCATCAGCGATGCCATGAGAATGAGAAATATCACCGCTTCAAATCCTGTTGCGATGCTGGAATACCGAATTGTTCCTTTGATTGCAACAATTGCAAAAATCGGGGATGAGTTGAGTGCGGCGGCATTGACCAGAGGACTTGGAGGCGATGTGAAACGCAGCAATGTGTGCGAAATCGGATTCGGTATACAGGATATCATTATTCTGCTCCTGTCCTTTGGCGGTGCGTTTCTATTTTTATTAGTGAGGCTGAAATTAATATGATTCGAATAGAAGATTTAAGTTTTCGTTATAAAAGAGGGCGTGGTGATGCCGGAGTTAATAATATAAATCTCAATATAGGGATGGGAGAAGTGGTTTTGCTTTGCGGAGAATCCGGCTGCGGCAAGACTACACTGACCCGCCTGCTTAATGGGCTGGTCCCTCATTATTATGAAGGAGATATTTGCGGAACAGTTTTCATTGATGATAAAAATGTTCAGAAAAGCACGCTGCAGGAATTATCCCGTATTGTGGGTTCGGTTTTTCAAAATCCGCGCAGCCAGTTCTATACGGTAGATACCTATAGTGAACTTGCTTTCAGCTGTGAAAATCAAGGATTACCGGTACGTGAGATAAAAGAGCGCATTGATGAGACGGTTCGTTTTATGGAGATTGAACATCTGATGGGACGAAGTATCTTTGATTTGTCAGGGGGTGAAAAACAAAAGCTGGCATGCGCCAGTGTCTGGACAGCGTCGCCGAAAGTACTTGTATTCGATGAACCGTCTGCCAATTTGGATGATAAAGCAATTGAGGATTTGCGGTTGGTGCTTGAAAAATGCAAGTCTGCCGGTATCACCATTATCATTGCCGAACACAGGCTTTATTATCTGAAGGGGCTTGCCGACAGGGTGCTTTTTATGGAAAAGGGAGAGATAACAAAAGAGTTTGACGCCGAAGCCTTTTTTGTGATGGAGGATTCCAGGCGTATTTCCCTTGGACTTAGGACGCTGACGATGCCTGTCCTTTCATTTGATACGCCTGAAAATGAGAGCAATCCGGCTGTCCTGTTCGATTTTAAATTCAAGTATCGATATAGTGAGAAAGGGATTTCAGTAAAGAAAGCGTCTGTCAGGAAGGGTGTTGTTACAGCGATAATCGGACGAAACGGTGCCGGTAAAACCACCCTGCTCCGGTGTCTGTGTGGACTTGAAAAGACTGCCGGGGGTGAGCTTTGGCTTGAGGGTAAAGCCCATAAGCGTAAGCAAAGGCTGGAAAGCTGTTTTCTCGTTATGCAGGATGTAAACCATCAGCTTTTCTGTGAAAGTGTCCTGGATGAAGTTATGATTAGTATGCCTGGTCCCGATAAGGAAAGAGCGCTTGCACTTTTAGAAGAGCTTGATTTGAATCAATTTGCAGGAGAGCATCCGTTAAGTCTGTCGGGAGGGGAAAAGCAGCGGGTCGCAATTGCCTGTGCCGTTGCAAGCGAGCGGCCAATCATATTATTCGATGAGCCGACCAGCGGATTGGATTTGAATCATATGAAGGCGGTATCGGGAGTGATTGCAAAGCTTGCAAAAAGCGGCAAAACCGTTCTTGTTACCACCCATGACAAGGAATTTGTGAAAGCCTGCTGCAATGATGTGTTACAGATGGAAGAGGGAGAAGTAATTGCAAATTATACAATAAAATAAAATAGAGGAGGATTTGGTTGTGTTTAAAAAAGTGTTGGAGTACGCAGGAGAATACCGGAAGACAACCTACCGGGCAGTGGTCTCAATGCTGATTGGTCTGGTTTTCAGTGTAGCTCCGTTTTTCCTTGCTTATCAGATTATCAGGCCCCTGCTGTTAAATCAGCCGCTTGATGCTTTCACCGTGGCGATTCTGGCGGCAGCGATTACGGCCTGCGGTATTTTGCATACCGTGTTTTATATCAGGGGGCTGGAATTATCTCATGTATCAGCATTCCATACATTAAAGAACTTGCGTGTATTTCTTCAGGGCAAGCTCGAAAAGCAGCCGCTTGGCGCCATTCAGGATAAAGGCACCGGCTCTTTTAAGAAGATGTTTGTGGATGACATTGAAACCATCGAGCTGCTGCTGGCACATACATTGCCGGAGGGCCTGGCAAATCTTACAATTCCGGTGCTGGTCTTTATCGGTATGTTTGTTGTCGATTGGAAGCTGGGTCTGCTATCGCTTTGTGCATTGCCGCTGGGTGTATTGTCGATGGGCATGATGTTCAAAATCGGCATGCGGGATATGGGCAATTATTACGCCGCCGGCAAAAAAATGAACAATACGATTGTGGAATATATAAACGGAATGGAGGTTGTAAAGGTATTTAACCGTGATGGGGAATCCTATCATCGGTTTGAGGGGGACGTGAAATCGTATCGTGATTTTACATTGAAGTGGTATAAAGCATGCTGGCCCTTCATGGCTCTATACAGCACGGTTTTGCCCTGTATTGCTATGTTTACGCTGCCGGTGGGAGCTTATCTTGTATTAAACGGGTATTCAACCCTGCCGGATTTTGTTCTTGTATTATGCATGTCCTTTTCCGTTGGACCGCTGTTTTTAAAAGCCTTGGGATTTATGACTACCCTGCCTCAGATTAACTTTAAAATTAAATCCCTTGAAGATACGTTCAACACACCTCCTCTGCAGCAAAGTGATAAGCCGTTTACCGGAAAGAACCACGGGATTGAATTTGAGAATGTACGTTTTGCCTATAAAGACGAAGAGGTTCTCCACGGTGTATCTCTAAAGGTAAAGGAGGGCAATTTAGTGGCGCTTGTCGGGGAATCGGGAAGCGGCAAATCAACCCTTGCAAAGCTGCTGGTGCATTTTTATGATGTGACGGACGGCTGTATTAAAATCGGCGGACAGGATATCCGTGATATGAGCATTGAGGCTCTGAATAATGAAATATCCTATGTAGCGCAGGAGCAGTTTTTGTTTAATATCAGCCTCCTTGAAAACATCCGCCTGGGTAAAATGGATGCTACCGATGAAGAGGTTATGGCTGCTGCCGAAAAAGCGCAATGCGGTGAATTTCTGGCACGGCTGCCGGAGGGCATTCACGCCATGGCGGGTGACAGCGGTAAGCAATTATCAGGAGGAGAACGCCAGCGGATTTCTCTTGCAAGAGCGATTCTTAAAAATGCGCCTATCATCGTTTTGGATGAGGCAACAGCATTTATGGACCCAGAGAATGAAGAGAAGATGAATGCTGCGATTGCCGAACTGATACACGACAAGACCGTTATTGTTATCGCCCATCGGCTGCATTCCATTGTCAATGCCGATATTATCTGTGTTCTTGAAAGCGGAAATCTTTCTGCTGCCGGTACCCATAAAGAATTATTGGAGAGCTGCACGGTATATCAAAATCTATGGAGAGCTGCCGAGGACAGCGTCAATTGGAAAGTCGGCACAGCTTTGGGAGGTGAACAGGCATGATACGTTTAATCAGCAGAATTCTTAATTTTTCGGGTAAATATAAAATCAGAATAATAGGTGCGCTGGTTTTTTCCTTTTTAAAGGCAATTTTGATGAAGGCTCCGATTGGTCTTGCATTTTTTGCCCTAAGTGCTTTTTATAACAATACTGCAACAGATACAATGTGCCTTTATATTGGTATTGCCATTCTAGCCAGCCTTATTGTGCAAGGCATCTTTCAGCATCTGGATAATAAATTACAAGCTTCCGCAGGGTTTATGTTCATGGCTGAAAAACGGATGGAGCTGGGTGCATTTTTGAGAAGACTGCCAATGGGATATTTCACCGAAGGCAACATCGGCAAAATCAGCTCGGTTCTATCGACAGATATGGCGTTTGTGGAAGAAAGCGGCATGATGGTTCTGGCGGATTTGATGGGGTATATCTTTGCCGAAGTCATTCTCCTGATTTTTATGCTGATGTTTAACTTTTGGCTTGGGATTCTTGCCATTTTATTTGTGGCAATCTCCTTCTTCCTATGGAAGAAGCTTGAAAAGAAAGCACGAAAGGATTCCCATAACCGCCAGGAACAGAGCGAGAATTTAACAGAATCCGTGCTGGACTTTACAGAAGGAATCGGAATTATTAAAACCTATAATCTGCTTGGTGAAAAATCCAAAGAGCTGTCGGATGATTTTGAAAAAACCTGTACAACTGCGCTGGAATTTGAAGAGAATTATGTTATCTACCAGCGTCTTATCGGAATCCTGTTTGGCATCGGAACCGGTGCAGTTATCGGGCTTTCCATGTTTTTGAGCTTTAATGGGGCAATCATTGCAACGGCTGTTGTCGGCATGATGCTGTTTATTTTTGATATTTTCACACCGATTAAAACGCTGTATGCGCAAAGTGCCCGTCTTACCATTATGGACAGCTGCCTTACCCGTATTGAGGAAGTGTTCTCCGAGGTTACGCTGGCCGACAACGGAACAGATACGATTCCGGACACCTCCGCTTCTGCTGAGGTTGAATTTAAAAATGTAAGTTTTTCCTATGGTGAAAAAGAAGTTTTGCATAATATTTCTTTTGATTTGAAGCGTAACAGTATGGTTGCCTTAGTGGGACCGTCCGGCGGCGGAAAGTCAACCATTGCAAATCTTTTGCCTCGCTTTTGGGATGTGAATGCGGGTCAAATCATGATTCGCGGCAAGGATATCCGAGAAGTAAAGCTTGCCGATTTGATGGATAAAATCAGCATGGTATTTCAGCGTGTTTATCTTTTTCAGGATACCATCTATAACAATATCAGCATGGGACGCCCGAATGCGACCGAACAGGAGGTTATAGAGGCGGCTAAAAAGGCCCGCTGTTATGATTTTATCATGGCACTGCCGGGCGGTTTTCAAACTGTTGTCGGCGAGGGAGGAGAAACCCTGTCGGGCGGAGAAAAACAGAGAATCTCCATTGCCCGCTGTATCCTGAAGGATGCGCCGATTGTAATACTGGATGAGGCAACCGCCAGCGTAGACGCTGACAATGAAAGATATATTCAGCAGGCGATTACCGAACTTTGCAAAGGCAAGACCTTGCTCGTAATTGCCCACCGGCTGAATACCATTCGAAATGCCGATAAGATTCTTGTCATCGCAGAAGGCGAAATCGCCCAGCAGGGTACCCATGATGAACTAATGGAAAAAGAGGGGATATACAGAGATTTCGTCACTGCCCGCCAAAGCAGCCAGGGCTGGAGCAGAAGAGTATAAAGTATTATATCTTATAAAAAAGTGCCCCCGAAGAACAGGCCTTTCGGCGTTGTTCTTCGGGGGTTAATCTTATTATAAACCGTCATGAAACCTATTTTAATAAACGGTTTCTATATTAGCAGAATAAAAATCAGGCACGGACTCTTAAAGGCAAAGCAGGGTCAAAAACTGAATTAATCTTGATGGCAAAGGAGGTTCTGTCCTTAATGTCCTGGTCTGTGACATAGTGAACATCCAATAAGCCGCTGGACTTATAGCCCGTATTCAGGTAGTTTATCTCCGATAGTGCCATACTCCAGCCGTCCAGCCATGAACCCAGCGCTTCCTTTTGCTTTGCAGTTCCATCAAAATGAATCAGCAAATCAATGTCACTGTTTAGTCTGGCAGTACAGCTGTTGGTGCTGCCAAAGAGATAGATACCCTTGACGGAGAATGCCTCCATGTCCATCTGATTGGCAATCTGTTCAGCCATATAGTGACGCCACTTCCAGCCGTCTTCATCATTACCTGTGATTTCAGGGACAGGCATATCACCGGAGGACGGCTCCGTATTGGTACTGGAGGGATAATCAAGATAAGCAACGGCCTTTTGCAGGTCTCCATTCATCAATACAACCAGCTCTTTGTTAGGAAATACATCCTCGATGTTTATGATTTTTACGGCGTCACGCAGGTAAGCGTATGCCGGAACGATGTCCGGCAAGATATTTCGTGAGCTGCTGAAAAAGGATTGATTAAATAGAATATCACTGTCCTCCGGATAAAGCGGCAGGTATTTTATGTTTTCCTCCACAAGGTCCTGGAAGAAGTGGGTGCCGAAGGACAGCTCAGGTTCGTATTTGGACTGCTTCTGTGCAATCTCAATCAGCATAGCCGTATTATTGATATCGGAATAGGCAACCGGTACACCAAGCTTAATATCACCCCGGCTTCCCCAGCGGCCGGGCCCCATCAATATAAAGCTTCGGCGGGGGAGTATCTGATTTAATTCACTGATGATGGTGCGTATATTGATAAAATCCTCATAGGCTCCCAGCCTTGAATACTCATAGGGGTCGACATAAACAACGGTCTTTATACCGGCGGCTTTTCCGTTTGAGATATACTTGTTGGCTGTAAATACCGTGCTCTGGGTCATAATATTCATGGGAATGGCAACCGGAGCGTTGTCATGGTTTCTGCTTTGGGGCCGGCATTGAAGCAGATAAAAGTTCTTATCATCACAGGCAAATTCAATATCAACCGGATAGCCAAGCTCCGCCTGTAATAGGGACAGGATGGACTTAACCTGATTTACAAATGGTGTCTTATGAATCAATCTGTCAAAGGTAATGATAAGATTATCCTTTTTAAAATCAGTAAGCAGCGGATTGACATCCACGATAATATCGTCCTTTAAAGCAGAGGCCATAAGGCTGATATTCGGAATCTTATCCCCATACGCCTTTAATAAATCAGCAATCGGAAGCGTAAGGAACTGATTATTCTCCAAGTCAATTACGTCCATATATTGCGGAGAATATCTTCGTAAATCCTGGGGTGAATGGTTTACACGAAGATTGGGCTGGCCGGGAGACAGCAAAATAGGGTAGTCTTCACCGACACGGTCTACCGCTCTTGTGCCAAGTCCCATCACCATCCGAAGCAGTCCGTCTTCCCTTCTGATACGGGGGGACCAGCGAAGCTCATTGTTACTAAAGGCCACACCGGCAAAGAGTGGGAAGTAGTAGGAACCCGCCTGACAGCCGACGACCTCTTGAATCATAATTCCCATCTGCTCATCGCAGTCAAGGAGATTTCGTTCCTTTCTGTATTCAATTGAATCCGGGTTAAAGATGGAAGCATATACTTCCAATATGCCGTCTACCAGCTGCTTCATGCGTTCGGACCGGGTGCCTCTGTTGGTTATAAAAAGACTTTTGTATTTTCCTGAAAAGGAGGTATCAATCTGGTCCTCCAACAGGCTGGAGGAACGGACAATCAACGGACATTCCTCGCTGGCATCCAGAATTTTATTCAGCTCATTCAATATATAGGGGGAGATTCGGGCATTTTTCAGCCTTTGAATGATTCGCGGATAGCTGATACGGATATCAATCATATCGAGGTATTTGTGTTCGTTTAATTCATCCAGTCCGTTATCGTCAAGAAGGTTCCTGAATTCATCGGATGAGATATACCAGGTTTTTGGAACAACGATATTCTCAAACTGGGATAGTTCATTGTGTTTTTTCAGAATCTGGTATGCTAAGAACAGACCGGAGCCCTTGCCGCCGATTTTGCCGATACTGTTGGGAGAGCAGATAAAGTAATCGAGCAGGTGGATAAAGGCCTCCACATTGATATATTCATGGATTTTAGAGATGGCTTTGGGATTGTCTGTGATAAACCGTCTTGTCAGTTCGGTCAGCAGCCATCTTTTTGTGGAATCACTGGACATCTCATTGTCATTAACGGCCTTCATGTATGCGGACAAGGCATTGGATATTTTATTGACATCCGAATCTCTTTTATCCACAATCTTTATTAAATCATAGGTTTTCCCCTGATAAATCCACAGATTGATATGGTCGTAAATCTGATTGTCGTTCAGATGCTTTACAGCATTGTCGAATATGGTTTTGCTTAGACCGATAAGGTCTACTTCGGGCAGAGTCTCCAGCGGAAAATTAATTTCATCATGGATGTCATATTTCACCCAGTTAAATTCCCTGGAGATATTTTGGACAATAACCGGATTGATTACAGCCAAAAGGGCGAGCATTTTCTCACATACATAAAGCAGGGTTTTATGGTCGGTTTTTTGCAGAAGGTAAAGAATGACCCGCCAGGGGCTCTTGTCGTCCTGTATTTTAGAGGAATCATTTTTATTAATATTTTCTGCGATTCTCCTGGCGATGGTATTCAGAAGCCGGATTTCCTGGTCCAGAAATATAACATCATCCTTAGAAAAGGTATCCTTGGGATACATAACCCGGATATATCCACGGGTTTGACCGTTAACAATAATAGCCGAGCCCAGCTCATCAACACTTTCAATCGACCTTCCCGGATGGTATATCTGTCCGTCAAGCTCGATAATTACCATGCAGTCATGTGTATTTCGAAAGCCCATCGGGATAATAGAGGCTATCTTTTCTAAGCTTTCAGACAGAGCACCCTCTGTAAATGCTTCTTCAATTAAATAAAGGCACTCCAGCTCTTTCGCCCGTTCTACCAAGTCGTGGTTTGATACGTTGGTATACATAGTATGCCCTTCCTTTCTCCACCAACTTTAAATAGAGTATAGCACAATTGGTTAAGTATGGATACCCTTTTTAAGGATGACACACAAGGGATAATTTTACATTTAAAGTTATGAAATTACTAAAAAAATATAGAATTTTTAAGGTATTGATGGTATACTTATGTGAATATGGAAGCTTTTTATTAGGAGGAATAAGATTTATGTGTGGAATTGTAGGTTTTATCGGTAACCGGCAGGCGGCGCCAATAATACTTGAGGGACTTTCTAAATTAGAATATCGGGGATATGATTCGGCGGGCATAGCTGTTCGTGACGGTAATTCGGATATAGAAATTGTAAAGGCAAAGGGGAGGCTTAAGGTTCTTTTTGAAAAGACCAATGCCGGTCAGTCACTGACAGGCTGCTGCGGAATCGGTCATACCAGATGGGCAACCCATGGAGAGCCATCCGAAGAAAATGCCCATCCTCATTATAGCGACGATTGCTCGGTCGTTGCGGTACATAATGGTATTATTGAGAATTACCAGGAACTTAAAGAGAAGCTCATTAAGAAG
>JAEZXP010000108.1 GCA_023419655.1 Bacillota bacterium
GCCCGGGTATGAATATGCGCCGTTTGTGGGGGATGATGATTTTCGATGTTTGAAAAATTACTGGCAGTGGAACCATGAGCCGGATGATACTTGCTGGTCTGTAACGGAGAACCCCGGATTCCTGCGAATCAGAACCTCCGATATTCGAATGAATGTGATAAAAGCCAAAAACACCCTAACGCAACGGACGGTCGGACCGAAGTGTGAAGCGATAGTAACCCTTAACGGTGAGGGAATAAACGATGGTGATTATGCGGGAATGTGTGTTTTGCAAAGCATCTATGGATTTATCGGACTGACGAAAGAAGGCGGACAATATTATATCGTCATGCTGGGACGTGATAGGCCGGTGACACTGCCGCATCAATGGAAAAAATATAATGATACCGAGCCAGGAATTGAATATGAAAAGACTATCGTTGATAAGGCGGAAATAGAATTAAAAGCAGTTTGTTCTTTTGACGATGAGAAAGACATCGCCGAATTCTATTATAAAGAGCAGGACAAATGGGTGAAATTCGGCAGAACAATCCAGCTGCAGTATACCCTGGAGCAATTTATGGGCTGCCGGTTTGGTCTGACATATTTCTCAACAAAGACAGCGGGAGGATATGCGGACTTTTCGAATTTCCTCTACAATATGCAAGGTGCTTAGGAGAGAATAGATGAATAAAGAACGTGATGATTGACAATAAAGAAGGAGTGCTAACACATGAAGAAACAAGGATTTAATCCATATCTTCCATCATGGGAGTATATCCCGGCCGGCGAACCATATGTATTTCATAACAGAGTATATGTCTATGGCTCTCAGGACCGATTTAACGGGTATGCGTACTGTCTGAATGATTATGTCTGCTGGTCTGCACCGGAGGATGATTTATCGGACTGGCGTTATGAGGGAGTTCTTCTTAAAGCCACGGATGTGCAAGACAATGAAGACCGGGACAGCTGTCTTTATGCCCCGGATGTAGCGGTCGGACCGGATGGAAGATATTATCTGTATTATGTAGACAGCAAGCGTTCAATCGTATCGGTTGCGGTCAGCGATACCCCGGCAGGTAAATATGAATTTTATGGCTATGTACACGATGCAGACGGAATCAATTTGGGAGAGAGAGAGGGAGATGAGCCGCAATTTGACCCTGGTGTTTTGGTAGAGGGAGATAAGGTTTATCTTTACACCGGTTTTTGTGCTGTCGGGGACAAATCCAGAAGCGGGGCCATGGCAACGGTTCTGGACACCGATATGTTGACGATTATTGAGGAGCCTGTTATTGTAGCTCCCAGTGAACCATATAGCCAAGGAAGCGGTTTTGAGGGACATGAATTTTTTGAAGCACCCTCCATTCGAAAACGGGGGGATACTTATTACTTTATATATTCCTCAATTCTTATGCATGAGTTATGCTATGCAACCAGTAAGCATCCCACCAAGGGGTTTGAATATCGCGGAACAATCGTCAGCAATTGTGATATGGGAATTGACAGCTATAAGCCTGCCGGCAAACCTATGTTTTACGGAGGAAACAACCACGGCAGTATCGTGGAGATAAACGGGAAATGGTACGTTTTCTATCATCGGCATACCAATGGTACAAATTTTAGCAGACAGGGCTGCCTGGAAGAAATCCGGTTTTTGGATGACGGCTCAATACCTCAGGTAGAAATAACATCCTGCGGCCCGAATGGAGGACCGTTAAAAGGATATGGTGAGTACCCTGCTTATCTGGCATGCAATCTGTTCTGTGATGAAGAGTCTGTTTATACAGATTTCACGGGAGCATGGATGAACAACCAATTTCCTAAAATTACGCAGGACGGAAAAGACGGCGATGAAGAGATTGGCTATATTGCCAATATGAAAAAATCTGCTGCGGCCGGTTTTAAATATTTTGATTGCAAAGGGGTTAAGGGGGTTAAAATTGTAGTAAGAGGATATTGTAAAGGAGATTTTGAGATTAAGACCTCCTGGAACGGTCCTGCCCTTGGTAAGATTCCGGTTGTATTCTCCAATGTATGGAAAGAATATTGCGCAGATATAACAATCCCCGATGGCGTGCATGCATTCTATATTACATATACAGGTCAGGGAAGTGCAAGCCTTGCATCCTTTACACTAGAATAATTTACCTTGTAATACAAAGAATTTTTAATAAAAGATACCGGGCACACAGGTATAACCATAATGCACCCGGTATCTTTTTGATTGGGTTTATATAACGTTGACGATTGGAATCTATTCAATTTTAAGTACAACCACAGATTTTGGCGGAATGCGTGTGTAGATTTTATTGTTTTCCAGTTTTATGTTGTTATATATTGATTCAGTAACTGCTTCCGGATTTTCAAAGGTGTTTCTTGCGTTCATTTCATCAGAGGTCACGATGCTGCCGGATATTCTGTTTCTGGGTGCACCGACGAGCTCGCCGTCTATTTCCGCCTCATTCAAAGGGTCCAAATTACAAAGAGAGATATGAATGCTGCCCTCTGCATCGATTGAAGACGAGACACTAAGCTGACTGATTTTTTCTTCGCCGTAGCGATAATAGGTCTTTTCAAGATTTGTTTCAAGCAATTGGGCATTCTGATGAACGGAAAACATTTTGAAGACGTGGTAGGTTGGGGTTACAATCATTTTTTTGCCGTCTGTTAAAATTACAGATTGCAATACGTTTATCATCTGTGCGATGTTGGCCATCTGAATACGGTCACAATGATTGTTAAAAAGATTAAGATTAATACCGGCCACCAATGCATCCCGGAGTGTATTCTGCTGGTACAGGAAGCCCGGATTTGTGCCCGGTTCGACTTGATACCAGGTACCCCATTCGTCCACAATCAGACCTACCCGCTTATTCTTATCATATTTGTCCATTATTTTGATGTGCTTTTCTATTAAATCTTCCATATACAGTGTCATTTTTAATATGCTGAACCATTCTTTTTCGTCGAAATCAACGGCCGAGCCCTTGGGAAGGCTCCAGTCCAGTGGCATGGTATAATAATGAAGGCTTAAGCCGTCCATATATTCTCCGGCATTCTTCATAAGTATTTCGGTCCACCGATAATCATTGGCATTTGCTCCACATGCTACTTTATATAGCTTATTATCGCCAAAATCTCTAAGATAGGTAGAATATCTGCGATATTCATCCGCATAATATTCCGGGCGCATCTGCCCGCCGCAACCCCAGTTTTCGTTGCCTACGGCAAAATATTTCAGTTTCCAGGGCTGCTCCCTGCCATTTTCTTTTCTTAAATTTGTCATGGGAGATACGCCGCCGGAGGTTATATATTCCACCCATTGCTGCATTTCTCTTACGGTGCCGCTGCCAAGATTACCGCTGATATACGGCTCGGCACCGATAAGCTCGCAGAATTCCATGAATTCGTGGGTACCAAAATGATTGTTTTCTGTAACACCGCCCCAATGGGTATTAATCATAGCAGGACGGTTTTCGTAAGGGCCAATGCCCTCCATCCAGTGGTAATTGTCTGCAAAGCAGCCGCCCGGCCACCTGAGAACAGGAATTTTAATTGCCTTTAAAGCGTCAATGACATCTTTTCTCATTCCATTAATGTTGGGAATGGGAGAATCTTTGCCAACCCAGATTCCTTCATAGACACATCGGCCTAAATGCTCTGCAAAATGTCCATAAATATTCTTGTTTATGATTCCTTTTTTAATTTCTGAATTTACCGTGAGCTTTATCATCGTAGCATCCTTTCTTTTTTCATAAGTATAATCGTAATTATAACAGACTTCCCATGAAATTAAAAGAACGATTGACATATGTATATTGCAACATAATATTATATTTTATGGAAGTATATTGTGATTATTTAAACAATAGCTACAAAGAATACGGTGACTTAATTACATTATTACATATAATGCCATTTAAAAGGTAAAACGGTGTACATAATAATTCAAAAAAGGATAATATATGTGTGACATATCAAAAAACTTGCCTCTCTGAGTTGATGCAATGGCTCAGCCGCAGCCGGAGATTATAATAAAGCTCTTGATAAGGAGGCTAAAACTCTGGACTATGCTGCTCACCTTAAGAATACGATTGAAATGTTTAAAACAAAACAGAAAACTAATGGAAATAACGATTGACAAGCAAATATTGACGTGATATTTCGTGGAGAATACGAATTAATTAAACATTTTGTACAAAAAATATTGACATATAGATATAATATAGCTTATAATGCATTTAAAATGGTATAACGATTTACATAAAACCTGACATCTTGTTCTCTGAATTGTTTTTGGTCTACGAGAAGTGGGATAAAAGGG
>JAEZXP010000153.1 GCA_023419655.1 Bacillota bacterium
GTCCATGCCAACCCCTCTGCCTGAGAATTCAGTCACCTGCTCATTGGTAGAAAAGCCGGGCATGAATTGAAGGTTATATATTTCTTTATCTGTCATCTCTTGCTCCGGCTTACTTAACAGACCATGCGCTACTGCTTTTTTCAAAACAGCTTCTTTGCTAATCCCTGCACCGTCATCTCTTACGGTAATCATTACATCACTGCCGGTATTTTTGGCTTCCAATATAATCTGTCCTGTTCTTGGCTTTCCTGCTGCCACCCGTTCATCCGGCATCTCAATACCATGGTCGGCTGCATTTCTTACCAGATGCATCAACGGGTCAGAGATATGCTCGATAATGTTCTTATCAACCTCTGTTCCCTCACCTACAAGTATCAGCTCCGCCTCCTTGCCAAGCTTTCGGCATATATCCCGTACAACACGGTGCATTTTGTGGAAGGAAAGAGACAGAGGAACCATCCGGATAGACATAATCATATCCTGCATTTCACTGGTTATCTTGCCTAACTGCCGGGCCGCTTTTTCAAAACCATTCAATTGCAGACCCTTAAGTTCAGGATTTTGTGTAACCATTGCCTCGGCAATTACCATTTCACCCATAAGGTTCATCAGCTTATCCAGCTTCAAGACATCAACGCTTATAATGTTTTGATGTGAGTTTTTGTTTTCCGCATGTACCTGGTCCATCTGTTCATGCAGCACCGGAACCTTAACCGGGGATTCATTCAGAACATGCCTATTCAGTACAATTCCCCGTTCTGACATCTGATTATTTGAAAGCTCTTTCAACTCCATATTGCGGACATAGGAGATACCTGCGAAAAAATCATTCAATTCCAGATAGCTTCTGTCCGTTCTAAGCAGAATATTAAAGCCCTGCTCCCGGATTATATGGATACTGTTGGGGTCGTTAATGATGTCCTCCGGTATATAGCTGAATTCCTCCGTAATATCCTTTAAGTGATGAATAATGGCAAACGCTCTGACATTTTCCATCTCACATCCGTCTTCAAAAAAGATAATGGCTTCATACACTTTGCTGCTATCACTTATTCCGCTGTTACTGGGGGGCAGATAATATTGCCTGTCCGCAGGAGGTATTTCCCGCACAGCAGATGAAATCACCTCCGTCTCTTCCCCTTTTATAGAAGCTAAAAAGCTCTTAATATTTTCAATAAGACTGGAAGGATTCCCATCGGGATTATCTGAATTCTTTACCTTTTCCATCTCCAGCTTTATAAAATCCACCCCTTCCAAAACCAAGTCAGAAAGGAGTCCAAAATCCATATTCTCCGGCTTTTCTTCACGGATATAATAAAAAAGGTCCTCTATGGCATGAGCCAGCGACGCCATGTTATCGTACATCATCATCGCTGATGAGCCTTTTATGGTATGCATCACCCGAAAAATCTCATTAACCGTTTCCGTTGAAAAGGAGCCTGCTTTTTCACTGCTTAATACAGATGCTTCAAGCTGTTCTATATTCTGTGTCGTTTCATATATGAATACATCCAACATCAGTTCACTAGAAAAGTTTTTATCCATTTCTATATCCTCCTGTTATTTTCTAATTATTTACATGCCGTAGTCAGAATATGAAAAAAATAATCTACTGTGTTAAAAATACAATAGATTACTTTTTTATTCATACCTAATTATGTGGTAAAATCGAGTTTTTTCGTCATATTTCCGTTATTCCCAGCTCACTTTTTGAATGGATATCAAGCTTACTATAAACACTTCTCAAGGTTGTGCGGACAGTCATTTCCGAGATATATAATTTATCTGCAATTTCCTTGGCACTAAACCGTTCCTTATAAAGCTGGGCTATCTCTCTTTCTCTTGGTGTAAGGGGTGATTGTTTTTGGAGAATGGCTTTTCTTATAACACCCATGCCCTTTTGCTGTCTTTTGCAAATATCTTTGAGGATATCAAGGGAGTTACCCCCCCCTCCCCCCGAGGTGGGAAAGGGGGGACTGAAAAAGAGGGATTTGTGCAATAAATTCTTCCATAAGTTCCTCCTGGGCGAAAGGAAGATATACGCCATCCGGCAACGCTATGGCAAGGGCCTGCTTAATATACTCCTGGGCCTCCAGAGGCTTTCCGTTATTTCTTTCTGCTATGGCAAGAAGGATAAGCTGATACACCTTTAGCATCATATACCGGGTATTGTCTGTCTGCTTTTCAGATTCCTCAATTCCAAGCCGGCAGATACCATAAAACTCATTATACCGTTTATCCATAAGCAAAAGTTTCAAGTGAATAATCTCTGCCAGGGGGGCTACCGGCCCATTTTCCACTCTTTTTATACGCTCCATGTCATAAAACCATGGAGCAACATGGTCTTTTACATTCAGCAGGATGCTTATAATCGATAGCGCATGCTCCACGATACGCATTATATAGATGCTGCTATTCTCTCTGGAATAACTCTGTATGTTGTCTACCGCTCTGAAGTAATCTTCAACATTCCCTCTAAGAATAGCAATACGGGCAAGAACCAATTCAATCCCTATACAGATATCGGTCTGAACGAAGCTGCGGGCACTATACATCGCTTTGTGGCACATAATCTCTGCCTCGTCGTCTTCTCCCCGCATAAGCAGCGCCTCCGCCCGCATCAAATAGGATGAACCGGCTCCATGTCCGCGGGTCAGCCTGGTAAATATATCTTTCCCCTTCTCCAATTGCTGCATTGTTTCCTCCAGCTTCCCGGATTCCCGCCAGAAAGTACTTAACATAGACACGGCACCAAATAACCAGGGTGAATCTGCTTTAATCATATCCGTCGATTCTCCTAAGATTTCCCATGCCTTTCTTTGATTCTCCTGCATTGCAGCAATATCATTGAACGCTCCTACCGATTTCAAAAGTGTATATTCACCGTTTATTTTCCGCAGCTCTTCCTCGCTATAACCTGTCCCATCCTGAATTACATCATGTAAAAGTCTGCACAGTTTATGGTATTCGTCATAATATCCGCTCAAATAGGTCGTATACCCAAAAATTATCATGTTGAGGGGATGCCTGCGTAATATCTCATCCGGACATTCCCTGATAATCGTTGAACAGAATCCTGAATGATATTTTTCTTTCTGTTCTTCCAGATACTCGCGGGTAAAGGGCATGGACATAATGGATTCGAAATCTTTAACCTTATAGAAAAATTCCGCAGCCGGACAGTAATGCTCCATCGCGGCGCAGGAGGCTCCGGCCTTTAGAAACACCTTGTTCTGGTAATCTTCCGGCATATGGTTATAAAGACGGTTTCTCAGATAATCCTGAAAGATACTGTGAATGCTGTAAAGATGCTTGTCCGGAAGATATCTTATAAAATCATTGTTTTTGATAAGCTCCTCCACTGCTTCGGGCATGGTATCCTGACCCAGCATAATAGCCGCCTGGCGTGCCGTAAAGCTTTCCAATACCGAAACAGACAGCAGAAAGTCTTTTTCCTGTGTCGTAAGCCCGCTCCAGATGGCATGTTCTACAAGCTGCTCAATATCTGCGGCAAGATTAAACGAACCTGTCTCCAAAAAATTTATCATTTGAAGCCGGATAGCCGATACCCAGCCTTCTGTACTCATAAAGACTTTTTCCAGTTCATCGTCGGTCAGTCGGATACCTTCCATACGAAACAAATCAGCCGTACCCTTCCGGTCAAAGAAAAAAGAGGATGCATCAATAGTATAAATATTACTATTATGAATCGCTCCGTGTTGTTTGGATGGCAGTTGCTGCGTAATAAATATCATATGAAGCTTCGGGTCTCCATGCATCGAAAAAACACTTATCAGCTCACGGGGTATATCACTGTTAATGAGCTGGTAATTATCAATTACCAAATAAGTATCCGTCTTGCATCGTAAATCCCTAAGATAGGTTGACATATAGAACAATGTCTCCATGGTCGGTATCTTAAGATTTTTCAGGTCATCTGCCACTTTGCAGTTAATATTTGAAAACAGCTCACATATTCCAACCCATGCCATGGCCGGCGACTCCCCCAGACAGGTATACCAATACTCTTGTGCTCCGTGAGTCCGATTTTCATTCAGGTATTCTCTCACCGCGGTGGTCTTTCCAAATCCGGACGGTGCCTCAACGACCGTCAAAGGACTATGGGATATCTGTGCCAGTTGTTTTTTTAACCTCTCAGAAAAATAGTATTTCTGACATTGACCTGATTTTTTACGCATCTTTATATCCTCCCTTTATCTTTATATCCTCCCTTTACCCCCACATAACTGCTAATGCTTAGCAATTTCTTCTTTTGTAGTGTTCTGTTCGACTGATTTTGAGCATATAAGTACATTATAGGTATATTTTACCACACAAATCGACAGTTTTCAATAAAGAGAATTTATAAATCGACATTTTTATACAATATCTGGTCAAGCCTGTTTTCTATTCCTGATTGCTTTCCCATTCTTTAACGTTTATAATGGGATAATAAAGCACAGACATACAGGAGGTATTTATGAGAAGATACGTTACTTTTGCATAGCATTGGCTATTGCAATTTTAAATAAATTTGTTGTAGCCATATGCTATTCCTAATAATCCATATAAATTTAGGAGGGCAAAATGGGCTATATAAGTGCAGAAGAAGTTCTGCCATCTAATATTGTTAAATTGATACAGAAATATATCGATGGTGAAAATATTTATATTCCAAGAAAAGCAGAAAACAAGAAAGAATGGGGTTCAAAAACCTCGATAAGACAAGAATTAGAAAAAAGAAACTCATTGATTTTTGATGATTATCAAAAGGGTAAACGAATCTCGGAATTAGCCGATAAATTTTTCTTATCCGAAAAAAGTATATACCGGATTATCAGCAAAATAAAAAATGACAGATAGTCTTAACCTTAATTATAAAAATGTATGGGATAGATATACCGGTTCATGAATGCTAGAATGTTATAAAATTAGCGTCAAAGAAAGGATTATCTATTTATGACTACACCTGCATGTTTTGCATAGCGAAGGCTATTGCAAATATAATAAAATAAACATGTAATAGCCTTTGCAAATCCTAAGCAATACCATAAGGAGATGCAAAATGAGCTATTTAAGAAATTTCGAGTATACCATCGTTCCTGAAGATTCTTATCAAATTATTCGAAACTGTTCCGTCTGCAAGGGCAAATCTATCTTTGCCAGCTGCGGCAAATTCAGGTTAAATGCCAATGGAAACCGTATTGACGTATGGCTGATATATCAGTGTAAAAAATGCAAGCATACGTATAATCTGACAATCTATGAAAGACGAAAGGCGGATAATTTTTTGCCCGGACAAATTAAAGGCTTTATGGAAAACGATAAGGCGCTGGCAAAAAAATACGGGACAGATAAATCATTGTTTGTCCGAAATAAAGCAGAAGTTGATTGGAGCAGCATAAAATATCAGATTATAAATAATAAAAATCAACAGCCGGTTACAGAGAATATGACAGCCTACAAGTCAGGTGATTGTATTCAAATATCAAACCCCTTTGGACTAAATATCAGAGCAGACAAAATTATAGCTGATATTCTAAGTCTTACACGAAGCAGGGTTAAGCAGCGTCAAAAAGACGGGGAGATTGAAATCGCAGAGAATCGTCCTGATAATAATATCAACATTACGATATACGGCGATATATGATTAACTGTTATGGACTTAAATCATGACTACCGGCTTAGCCGGTAGTTTGTTTTGCCCCTATAAGGGGCTATTACCCGCTTGAGCCTAAAGGCTCCCTGAAAAGTTCGCCAGCCGCACTTATTTCACGGGCTAGCCCTAAAGGGCT
>JAEZXP010000204.1 GCA_023419655.1 Bacillota bacterium
TTTATTGTTCTTTGAAATGATATAATAAGAACCCGCTAATAATACAAGCACAATTAACTCAATCGCTAAAATAACGCTGAATCTCTTTAAAGATTTCTTTTTCTTTCTTGGTCTCCTCTTCTCGGCCATGTCACACCTCTTTCTATTATACTATATACTTTGAATTTATAGATACATTTCGCATACAGTATAGCATATAATCAATTATTATTCTTTACAAAATGCTTAATTTTTATGATTTTTCCTGTAATAAAAAGAAGCCCTCCAAAGATGAATGTTTGTTACATCTCTTTGTGACAGCTCCTTTGCTCCTGCTATTTGCTGCTTAAATATTTTTCAATATTATCAATAGCCTCTTCCTCGTCGGAGCCATCTGCATATACATATACTTTCTCACCGGATGCAAGGCCAAGACTCATCATGCCCATAATGCTTTTTGCATTTACTTTTCTTTCTTCACTTTCTACATGTATGCTACACTCATACTGACTTGCTACCTGTACCAGTAAAGCAACGGGCCTGGCCTCCAGGCCGTTAGGAATATTAATTATTATTTCTTTTTTTATCATTTATGTTTCCCTCCTTATGCTCCCGATAATCTTCAGCGATCATACTTAATTTTCTTAATCTATGATTAACACCGGATTTACTTATTGGCGGTAACAGCATTGTTCCCAGCTCCTTTAATGATGCATCCGGGTGTTCGATCCTAAGCTCTGCAATATCACTGAGGCCCTCCGTCAGATTTCCGAATCCAACATAGTCTCGGATATATATGATGTCATTAATCTGCTTTGATGCCGCTTCCACCGTTTTATTGATATTGGCAGCCTCACAATTCACCTGCCGGTTTACCTGATTTCGCATTTCCTTAAGGATACGCACATTTTCAAGATCCATCAGGGAAACATGGGCCCCCATCACATTGAGAATATCTACGATTTGAGAGCCTTCCTTAATATATACTACATAATGTCTTTTTCTTTTTATAATCTTCGCATCGATAGAAAAAGCACATATAATCTCTGCCAGTCTCTCTGCCTTTACCGAATCTTCCGTGACAAATTCAAGATGATATGCCTTTTTGGGATTACTCATTGAGCCTGACACCAGAAATGCCCCCCGGATAAACGCTCTTTTACAGCAGGCGTTCTGAATGACAAGCTGACCGGGATTTCCGATTCTGCCGTTCTCTGTATCCTCTATGCTAATCTTGGCAGCCTGCAGAATATTCACAACCCTATCCTTGTTCTTAACAATTAATGTATAGGTCTGACTATCATTACTGCCTTGATTTCGTTTAATAGAAATATCAATATTTATATTAAATGTTTTTCTCATTAATGTAAAGTACTTTCTTGCAACCATCTGGCTTTCCGTCTGAAACTTCAATACTAAATTGGATTTATTCTGTATCAATTGTCCGCCGTAAGTCAGCATTGCCGCCAATTCTGCCAGTCTGCAATGCCTGGCATCACTAATTTGCATAGAAAGCTCTTCTTTTACGCTTTTTGAAAATGACATGCCGCATCCACACCTTAATCCTTTTCTATATCTCTATGCTCCGTCTTTATTCCATAACCAAGACCCGCCATTCTTTTTGCAATTTCGTTGGTGAGAGTAACCGAGCGGTGCTTTCCTCCGGTACAGCCTATACTGACGACAAGCTGGTTTTTACCCTCGGATATATAATGAGGAATTGCAAAGGTAAGCATATCCTCCAATTTATCAAGAAATTGTCTGGCTGCCTCTGAATCCATGACAAACTTATTTACCTCTTCATCCATTCCTGTCTTAGCCTTTAGCTCTGCCACATAATATGGATTGGGCAGAAAACGTACATCAAAAACCAAATCCGAGTCTGCCGGTATTCCGTATTTGAATCCAAAGGACAGCAGCATAACCATAAAATTGCTAAACTCCTTATCCTCCACATAAATTGTATCAATCTGAGCCTTAAGCTCCCGAATAAGAAGATGGCTGGTGTCGATGATTACATCCGCCTTCCGGCGAAGAAAGTCAAGCTTTTCCCTCTCTTCCTCTATGCCCTTGTCCACTCTTCCTGTCAGAGAGAGAGGATGGAGCCTTCTTGTCTCCTTATAACGCTTAACAAGTACCTCCGGGGAGCAATCAAGAAATAATATCTCATAGGGATATCCCTGGCTCTGCATATCCTTAAGAACCTCATCCAGCTCATCCAAAGCCTGTCCGCTTCTTATATCCAGGCCCAATGCGACCTTATAATTATTCCCCTGCATAACCAATTCAACAAACTTTTTAACAAGCTTTATAGGCAGGTTGTCCACACAGAAAAAACCTGCATCCTCCAGCATCTTTAAAACGGAGCTTTTCCCCGCTCCCGACATACCGGTTACAATAACAAATCTCATTTAAACTCCGGCCTTTCTCCAGTCCTTATCAAAGGTTCCTAAAAATTTCACTTCAGGCTCCAGCCGCACACCGGATTTCTCCTCCACAATTCGAATAACCTCTTTTATTAAGGTTATGAAATCTGCGGCTGTGGCGTTGTCCTTATTTATCAAAAATCCGCAGTGCTTTTCGGAGACTGCAGCTCCGCCTATCTGAAACCCCTTTAATCCGGCTTCACAAATCAGCTTGCCGGCAAAGTGTCCTTCGGGACGCTTAAATGTACTTCCTGCACTATACATATCCAGAGGCTGCTTCAGCTGCCTTAAAGAATTCAGCTCATGAATCTTATCCAGAATCTGCTGCTTATCGCCCTTATTAAATCTCATGGAAGCCTCCAGCAGACAAAGGTTCTGTTCCTGCAATATGCTGCTTCTGTATCCTAATTTCAGGGCTTCATTTTCTATGGTATGGATTTCTCCCGCCTCGTCAATAACAGTCGCCGACACCAGGCATTGCTTGATTTCGCCGCCGTAAGCCCCGGCATTCATGGTAATTGCCCCGCCCAGTGTTCCCGGAATCCCTGCCGCAAACTCAAAGCCGGTCAGCTCATGCCTGGCAATCACACTGGATAGCTTTGACATCAATACCCCTGCCTGTGCATGCACGATAGCCTGTGCAGGCACGATACCGTCCTCCTCTACCGTGATACCTGAGAACTGTTCTCCTAATTTAATAATAAGACCCCTGTAGCCACTGTCAGAAACCAGAAGGTTGCTTCCATTTCCCATAATATAGTATGGCATAGCATGGTTTTTACACAGCAGAACCACTCTTCTGATATCTTCAACCGAAGAAGGCAGCACCATATAATCTGTTTCCCCGCCTATATGGAGAGAGGTATGACGAAACATAGGCTCTTTCAGCTTAATTTGCCCAGTCTCCAATATTTTATTTAGTTCGTTTAAGAATAAATCCTCCAATCGATACCTCCATGTGCTATCATACAATACTTCTAAACCTTATTCAACTGCCTGCCGGTTCATGCCAGAACAAGCCTTGCACATCCATAAATTCCTGCATCATTTCCCAGGGAGGCAATCAAAAATGCCCTGTCCTTAAGCGCATCCATTACATATGGAACATAATGCTTCTTAATTCCCGTTGTCAATATATCTCCGGCCTTCGAGACGCCTCCGCCTATGATAAAAGCTTCGGGGTCCACCACCTGTGCCACATGAGCCAGCGCAAGTCCAAGATATCCACAGGCCTCATCAACGATGTCCATAGCCAGCTTATCACCCTGCTTTGCCAAATCAAATACTGCCTTTGCAGTAATTACATCCTCCTTCGATAATTCAGAGCCCTCCGGATTTTTGATAAGAGCCCGCTTTGCCAGTCTTACAATTCCCGTAGCAGAAGCGTATTGCTCAACACATCCCCGCTTTTTGCATCCACAGGTTTCTTCTTCCGTAAGATTCACAAGTATATGACCTATCTCTCCGGCTGCACCACCGCTTCCGGAAAGTATCCTGCCGTTATGGATTACTCCGCCGCCAACTCCGGTTCCCAGGGTTACCAGCACCATATTGTTAAAGCCCCTGCCGCTTCCCTTCCACTGCTCACCAAGGGCTGCCACATTGGCATCGTTACCCGCCTTGACTCTCAGACCGGTCATCGCAGACATTTCTTCTTCTATATTAAAATATCCGATGCCGAGATTAGGAAGCTCCAGAACCTCCCCATTGTCCTTAACAGGTCCCGGTATTCCGACTCCTATACCAAGCATCTGCTCTTTCTCAAGGCCCTTTTCTGCCATCATTCTCTTTACGAAATCTGCCGCACCCTTTAAGACATCCTTACCATTTCCGGTTTTTTGTGTTGCAAATGCCCACTTGTCCAGCAAATTCCCTTCCGCATCAAACAAGCCTGCTTTTATCTCAGTTCCGCCAATGTCTACACCAAAACAATATTGTTCCATCTCTTCCCCCAAATGTATTATTTTTAAAGCTCTATTGTTCAGAGCCTTTTTTTATCTTATTTGTGACCCGCTTATATAATTCCTGGGCGGCATTATATCCCATCTTCTTCTGCCTGTGGTTTACGGCGGCAGATTCACAGATAATTGCCAGATTTCTTCCGGGACGTATCGGTATGGAATGACATATGACCTTATTGCCCAGATATTCAATATACTGCTCATCCAGGCCAAATCTGTCGTAATCCTTATCCCTGCTCCACTCCTCCAGCTTGATTACCAAATCAATGGCCTGTGTATTCTTCACACTCTCTACACCGAACAGGGTCTTTACATCGATGATGCCGATACCCCTAAGCTCAATAAAATGCCTTGTAATATCAGGGGATGTTCCTATCAGTGTCTCATCACTTACCTTTTTTATCTCCACCACATCATCTGCAACAAGGCGGTGTCCCCGTTTAATCAGCTCAAGAGCAGCCTCACTCTTACCAATACCGCTTTCGCCTGTGATAAGAATGCCTTCGCCATATACATCGACCAGCACGCCATGAATCGATATTCTGGGTGCCAGTTCCACATTCAGCCATCTTATTACTTCTGCCATAAATGAAGAGGTAGTCTTTGATGTTCTAAGAATCGGTACCTCTTTTTCTGTTGCAATCTTCACCAGGGTATCACTTACCTCTATATTTCTGCAAAATACAATGCATGGAACTTTATAATCCATTAGCTTGCTTATGACTTCCGTCTGTCTTTCCTGGCTGACATTTTGCATATAAGCATGCTCCACATATCCGATTACCTGAACACGTTCCGAATCAAAATGATCAAAAAAGCCTGCCAGCTGCAATGCCGGTCTGTTCACATCCGGCTGAGACAGCTTGATTCTCTTGATGTCTATATCCGGTGTGCAATTTTCCAAATTCATCTTCTCTATTAACTGAACCAAATCCACTGTATACACCGCATCGTCCTCACTTTCCCATAAGTATTCCCATCTATTCTTCGTATCTCTTACTGCCTTTAATGATATATCTGCACACATTCTAACATACCCTGCGGTTTAATGTAAATCCTTATTGTCCTTATGCTTGTGAAAGAAGTCATATACCTGCATAGCCGCTGCTTTATTCATGGAAGGAACATTCGAAAGCTCCTCGATTCCCGCCTCCTTAACTGCCTCCAGAGACTGAAAATGCTTCATTAACGCTCTTCTTCTGGATGGCCCGATTCCGTTGATATCATCGAGTATGGAATGTACCTGACGTTTCTTTCTCAGGCTTCGATGATATTCGATGGCAAACCGGTGGGTTTCATCCTGTATCCTTGTTATCAGCTTGAATAATTCACTGCTTTTGTCAATAGGAAGCTCTTTGTTTCGGTAATATAGACCCCTGGTATGGTGATTATCATCCTTAACCATCCCACATACCGCAATATCCAGCCCTACCTCATCAAGCACCTGCAATGCCACGTTCACCTGACCCTTTCCTCCGTCCATCAGAATCAAATCAGGATATTTTGTAAAGCTTCCGTATTCTTTATCCAGGCTCTTCTCCTTCATCTCTTCCAACTCCCGGATACCATGGGTAAATCTTCTCATCAGCATCTCGTTCATGGCTGCATAATCATCAGGCCCTACAACGGTCTTTATCTTGAACTTCCGATAATCGGATTTCTTTGGCTTCCCGTTCTCGAATACCACCATTGAGCCCACTGTCTCAAACCCTGAGGTATTCGATATGTCAAAGGACTCTACCCTGGATACAACAGGCAAATCCAGGTAATCCGCCAATTCCTTTAGAGCTCCGATTGTCCTTGCTTCTTCTCTTTTTAGCTTCTCCGCATCCTTATTCAGGATAAGCATGGCGTTTTGCTTTGCGAGCTCTACCAGTTTTTCTTTTTTACCCTTCTTCGGAACTCTTATATATACCTTCTGTCCTCTTTTATTCGTAAGCCATTCACTAAGCAGTTCATCTTCCTCCGTCTCTGCCTCCAAAAAAATCTCCTTTGGTATATACGGTGTACCTGCATAGAACTGCTTTATAAAGCTGGTCATTACCCTGCTGTCTGTCTCATCCTCCACACCTGTCAGATAAAAATGGTCTCTGCCTATAAGTTTTCCGCCGCGAATAAAGAAGGTCTGTACAACCGCCTCATCCTTATTTCTGGCAAAGGCAATGATATCCCGGTCCATCTGATCGGTACTGGTAATCTTCTGCTTATTCATAATCTGGCGGACACTTCCCAGCAGGTCTCTCATCGTGGCAGCCTTCTCATACTCCATGTTCCCGGCAGCCTCGCTCATTCTTTCTTCCAGCAGCTTTACCACCCCGGAATAGTTCCCGCTTAAGAACTGAGTGACCTGTTCGATATTCTTACCGTAATCCTCCTGCGATATGAAGCCCTGGCAGGGTGCGTCACATTGACCCATATAATAATACAGGCACGGCCTTTCCTTTCCTATATCCTTGGGAAGATTTCTGTTACAGGTTCTGATTTTATATATTTTCCTGAGCAGCTCCAGAATATCCTTTACCGCTCCGGAGCTGGTATAAGGCCCGAAATACTTTGATTTGTCCCGTTTCATCTCTCTGGAAAACAGCACCTTGGGATATGCTTCGTATACAGTGACACGAATATAGGGATAGGTCTTGTCATCCTTAAGCATGGTATTGTACTTCGGCCTGTGCTCCTTAATCAGGTTGCATTCCAGGACCAAAGCCTCCACCTCTGAATCGGTGACGATATATTCAAAATGGTCAATCAGCTCTACCATCTGCCTTATCTTGGCCGTATGGTTGCGGCTGTTTTGAAAATACTGTCTGATCCTGTTTTTAAGAATAACCGCCTTGCCCACATAGATAATCGTATCGGACTTATCCCTCATGATATATACGCCCGGCTTATTCGGGAGCAGTTTTAATTCTTCCTCTATATTAAACATATATCCTGTCTTTCCCCTAAAATAATTAGTAAGTATCGTCTTTATTTTATATAAGATACATAAGAAATGCAACCCGATACTGATATTATATTCATTATAAAAACACCTCCGCAGAGGTGTTTTTACAATTTCAATAAAAGAATGCCGTGTATTTGGCCGGTGTATCACCATTCTATGATGTACAGTAGATTATTCTACCGTTGTATTTTGCTCATCTTCTTCTGATAGCTTTTTTTCTGATACAGATTCTTCCGGTATACTATCTTCTGATTTTTCAACTTCGGTTTTAACATCTTCTGATGCACTATCTTTTATGTTTGACTCCGGTATACTCTTTTGGTTCTTATCAGACGCTTCATGGGCTGTGGTCAGCTCCTCTCCGGTTACCTCACGGTACAGCCTCATGAACTCTTCACCGGTAATTGTCTCCTTGGTAATCAGATACTCTGCAATCTTATCCAGTACCTCCCGGTTTTCTGAAAGTAATTTCTCCGCCTTGTCATAGCATTCTTTCAGAATTCTCATTACCTCTTTATCAATCTCACCGGCTGTTTCATTGCTGCAATTTTGTACGGGCCTTCCGTCAAGATACTTGCTCTCTATCGATTCAAGTCCCATCAGACCGAATTTTTCGGACATTCCGTACTGGGTAACCATGGCTCTTGCCAGGGCGGTTGCCTTTTCTATGTCATTAGAAGCACCTGTTGTAATCGAGCCGAATACCAGTTTTTCGGCAGCTCTACCACCGTAGAGCGTGATAATGCGGGTCAGGATATCGTCCTTGCTCATAAGGTATTTTTCTTCCTCCGGTACCTGCATAACATACCCGAGTGAACCCATGGTTCTCGGAACGATGGTAATCTTTTGCACAGGCTCCGCATGCTTCTCAAGCGCTGTTACCAATGCATGTCCTACCTCATGATATGCAACAATTCTCTTTTCTTCCTTGCTTAATATCCTATCCTTCTTTTCCTTACCGGCAATAACAACCTCGACAGATTCAAACAAATCTTCCTGTGTTACAGCCTTACGTCCCTGCTTAACTGCCAATATGGCAGCTTCGTTAATCATATTGGCAAGGTCAGAGCCCACCGCACCACTGGTGGCCCTTCCGATAGCTTCCAGGTCAACGGAATCATGCATCAAAACATTCTTGGCATGAACCTTTAATATATCTACTCTTCCCTTAAGGTCCGGCTTATCTACGATAATACGGCGGTCAAATCTTCCGGGACGCAGAAGTGCCTTATCAAGCACCTCCGGGCGGTTGGTTGCACCAAGCACCACCAATCCCTTTGAGGAATCAAAACCATCCATATTCGAAAGAAGCTGGTTTAGCGTCTGCTCTCTTTCATCATTGCCTCCGCCGTAATGGCTGTCCCTGCTCTTACCGATGGCATCTATCTCATCGATGAAGATAATACAGGGAGCGGTTTGCTGTGCCTGCTTAAACAAATCTCTTACCCTCGAGGCACCTACACCGACGAACATTTCCACAAAATCCGAACCGGATAAGGAGAAGAAGGGAACCTTCGCCTCACCCGCTATAGCCTTTGCAAGAAGGGTCTTACCTGTTCCGGGAGGGCCTACAAGCAATGCTCCCTTCGGAAGCTTGGCACCAATACTGGTGTATTTTGCAGGATTATGAAGGAAATCTACAATCTCCGTAAGGGATTCCTTGGCTTCCTCCTGCCCTGCAACATCCTTGAATGTAACTCCTGTGGATTTTTCTACATATATCTTGGCGTTGCTTTTACCTACACCCATAACCCCGCCGCTGTTCTTTGATATTGCCTTAAACAAAAACCACATAACTACATATATCAATACAAACGGAAGTACCATCGATATGATTGTATCAAAGATTGTATTCCGGCTATTGATAACCTCACGCTCATAGATCAGCCCGTATTTAATATTTGCCTCACGCAATATTACAGCCAGCTCCGCATCCGGTACTCTTCCGGTATAGTAGGTTATATCATAGCCTGAGTTAGGCTGCACCTTCGGAACAAATTTAATCCTGTCATCCAGAATCGTTACCCTTGTTACCTGTTCGTTTTCCACCATTGTCATGAACTCATCGTATGTCTTTTCAATATTCGTACTTTCCTTTATCTGATTCTGCAAAAAGGAAAACAAATACCAAATAAAGATTGCTGATATCAATGTAATGATAATAGCCGTTTTATTCGGCAGGCCGTTCTTATTCTGTTTATCGTTCTTATTATCCATTAAATCCTCCATCGTATACTTTGTGCGTAATCTATATGAATCATAATTTTCCATTTATAATTATAATAATATACCTCATTATACTTATAGTCCCATTATAAATCAATAAAATAGTTCTAAAAATTCTGTGACTAATCTGTGTTTATCTGTATTTGGGATAAATTTATCTAAAAACAACTGCCTGTCCGCTACATAAAGGAGCACCGGTATTCCCACTTTTCTTTGCATGAATGGAAATATCGGTGCTCTTTTATGATATTCTCTTTTAAGACTAGTCTATCTTTTTCTGTAGATTATCAATTTTCTCAGGATTATGAAGGGAGGTTAAAAACACCATTATAGACCCTATAAATATAAATATGTCAGCAAGATTAAACACAATATGCTTAATCGGTTTGAAGTTAATACTAAAATAATCTACCACATAGCCTTTATTAAAGCGGTCTTTGACATTACTTGCCGCACCGCCTATACACAGGGATAATCCCAGCTTCGTCAATGTTTTTTTCTTCCCGGGCAAAATCATCATAAATACCAAAACCACTGCCCCCAATATAGCAGCGGATGCTTTCTTCACGATATCGATGCGATTATCCATGACATTAAGACAAAATCCACTGTTATACTGCTTTCTCACAGTAATCCTACCCTTTAATATATCCTTCTTATCACTCAGTTTAAAATGGCGTTCAATATAATTCTTCAAATTGCAGTCAAGTGTAAATACAGCCAAAGCCATCAGGATATAAATCATATGCACTCCTCCTTGTAATAATATCATAAATAAACGGATACCTTTCTCCTCTGCACTTATCCACGAAAAGAAACATGATTTTCAGTTAATTTTCTTCCCTCATCACTTCTGATGTTCTGGAAAGAGGGATAATGTACGCAAAAAAGCTCTTTTTTGGATATGTTTCTTATCTCTGCTTTTAATTTCTGATAATCCGGGTCGTAGACAAGCTTTACCCGGCCTGTCCCAAATAAATCCTTAAGCTCTGTAAATGCACAAGCCAGTAAAATAATATTCAGGTCACTTTCATATACTATAATCTCCGGCTGCTCAGAAAGAGAAAGCAGCTCTTTTATATGATAACCAAAACCCAGCCCATATATAATATATCTTTTTATTTCTTTTCTATACCAATGTTTTGCCAGCATAAAGGCTTCCGAAGTAACTCTGCCATTCGTATGAAAGTAAAATGAATAATCGCCATTTCTCACTGCAAGCGTCATTAAACCGCAGGAGGTGAATTCAACTCTGTACCCCTCTTTAAGAAGTGACTGCGGATTAATCGCTTCGTTCAAAAGCATATCGATGACGATGCCATTTTCCCTAATCTGCTGGAGGTTCTCATGGTATCTCTCCTCTTCAAAGGTCATCTCCTCCTTGCTTATAATCAGCTCCTGAACGCCAATCAGAAAGCTTACCAGCTGAAGCTCAACCAAATCCGCAAGAAGAAGATAATCCCCCTTCTTATAAGCCTCCAGAATATTGCTTAACATATCCATAATGGAATCAATCGAGGTGAGGTTAAAATACTCCCGGTCATTTATAATCGCTTCGATGGAAGGCGTAATAAGTGCCATCGAATCTGCAATTATGCCCAAAGCAATATCCAGCTTCTGTTCACGAAAATAGATGATTGCCCTATCATATTGCTCCAGCAAAACAATGTTCTTATCAAATATGTATCTGATATTATCTGTCACTGGCGGTCACCCCCCTTATAATTATATGATGACATTCTGTATTTCTTTTGTCAACGCATCCCTGAAAAAGTCCATATCTTCCTTATCTGAATAGCGAAAATCAAGCAATGCATTTTTGAGTTCATTTATTTTATACTTACTATCTTCATCGGGAAATTCATCATGATATCTTATGATTTCCTTCTCCAATACCCATGCTTCATTGATGTATCTGTCCAGCTCTTCAAAACACATCTCATTATCAAGCTCTTCCTCAATGTCTCTTTGCAATTTCTTTATTCTGGCTGTTACCGCAATATTGTTCTCACTGGGTACAAATAGCTTATTCGTCTGCAGCATCTTTATTGTCCGTTCATCACCTGCAGCATAATCCGCTATAAGAAAAAATTCTTCCGTTACCGGCACTCTGTCAGGGCAATCATATAAGATAATCCGGCCCCTGTATGCCAGCATGGTGTTAATATACTTTAGCCAGATTCCAAAATTACTTTTCAGCATTTCAAAAGGGAAAATCATAATCGTAAACTGCTTCGGAATCTCCTTATTAAGCATGTCCAGATAATCCAGCAGCATCCCGTCAAATTCCTCGGACCCATAACCCGTTGCCTCATCCATATCGGATGTCACAAGAATACTATTCGGTCTTAACTGCTCAAAATATAATGCTGCCAGCTGGTTCGACACCCTGTCAGCGGCCATGAATACGGTTTCATCAAAATTGGCCTCTGCTAATATGGAAAAAAGAATACCATGGAGATTCAACTGCATCTGCTGCTCCTGCACATCCGTTATCTGCTCTCTGAGTATCTTTATCAGATGACGAAATAACCGTACCTGCTGTTCACGGCTAATATAAGCTCTATTCGTATACAGATTCTGAAAATCCGGCAATATCATACTACCTTTCTCCTTCATTCACATGCGTCTGCTTCTCCAACTCCAGCAGATGCATAAGCTTTCTTGCCATCTTCTTGTAATCAAAATATCTTCTGTGATATTCCTGTATGGTATCACAGGATTCTTCCATCACCGGCGCAAATCTCGTGTCAAGAACCTCTTCAAAAATTTCAGCCAGCTTATCCACAGCATTAATCGGAAAGCTCCTGCCGCACCTGCCCCAATTCGTCATCTCATCCACCGCATCAATATCACTGCTGATGATATAACACCCGTTACGGGCTGCCTCAGAAAAGACATTGGGGGTTCCGCCTTCAAAAATTGATGAAATAGCAAATATTTTGGCTCTTTTATATTCCTCGTTCAATTGCTGCTTATCCGTAATCTTTCCTGTCAGTATCACTCTGTCTTTTAACCGGGGATTCCTCTGATAAAATCCCTCCATATATTTCCGAAAGTCCGGTTCAATACTTCCCACCATCCTAAGGCTCCATCCCGGATACCGGTCTGCACATTCTGCAAACGCTTCCACCAATATATCATTTGCTTTCTGTTTTGTCCCTACTCTGCTCACCGTAAGAACAATATCTTCC
>JAEZXP010000044.1 GCA_023419655.1 Bacillota bacterium
ATTATAATATAACCAACAGTTAATGTCAACTATTTCTATAATCCGAGATTTGGAGAGGAGGTTTAAGTTATTATGAAGCCGGCAAGAAGAGCCCTCGATAAAAAAATTTGTAATGCGCTTGGAGATGGCAAGAATGAAATATAAATTTTTTTGTCCCTGTCCTAACCATAGGATAGCGGATAGTTAACCAAAGGTGGGAATTTGTAATTAATATCGGTGCAATTGTAATGCTAACCGCCGCAGTTATGGAGGAAGTCAGTAATTACAGCAATAGCAAGCACAAGGGCTGCTGGGGAGCAAGCCGTAAGGATATGCCGAAATGGAGGGAACCACAATGAAAGACTTCTGGCACTGCGCTGTCTGCAAGGGGAACTATGACCATGGTGAAAAATGTGATTGTCAGAAACAAAAGCCGGTCACCTATTGTTTCACGTGCGGTGCACCATTAATTCCGGATGATTTGAAGCGCAATCCAGATATTGCATATGAGATGGGTGGTCATATACTCTGCAAGGATTGCGTGGACAAGTATGTTCGAAAGAATGGTGCATAGGTGCATAACGAAAAACTGATGAAAGAAAAAGTAAGCACCCCGGTCAGATGACCGGAGTGCTGTAAACGAATGATGGAAAACATTTAAAAATTATGATTTAAGAAGGTATATGTCTCTATGTATACATCTGAGTAGGGAAGAATCCAGACCTGGTATTCTGCATTAGATGAAATGGATGGAATATCAAAATAACAAGATGAACCCGTTACAGTTTCATCAAGCACTGTTCCGTAACCCATACGTGCAACGAGTAATCTAAATGTACACGGCCCCGAAAAAATTATATCAACTCTAAAGGTTAATCCTTCAGGAGTATTCCAGAGACCATCACTGGTAGTTACATCTCTTAAAATTAATGCGATAGCCTGGCTTCCACTTAAAAAATATGGCTCAGGTACGAATTTAAATATCTTAAATTGATATTCCGGATTTTCATCGTAACTAAAACTCAGAACGGGCTCAGAAGCAGCAAAGGCAGTAGCAGGAGCGGCAAACAGTGTTACGATGCAGACAAGAGCAGAAATTCTTCTTAACATTTTCTTCATAAGATATTACCTTCCTTTCACTTGATGGTTTAATGAGGTTCTTCTCTTGCAAGAGCGTTAATGTAATTACAACAAAATTATACATAAAAAACCATAAAATAGCAACACGAATTGGTAAAATCAAGAGAATATTAAGAAATGCAGTAAATTGGTAAACTGAAAAATGTATATGATAAGGAGTGAGATAGTGACAAAGGATATACTTGCACAATATTGTGACTTGAGGGAAGAAATTAAGGACCTCCGGAAACGAATAATAAATAAACAGCGAGAGCTGGACAAGATAGAGGCAGAGGGTGCTGTCACGGATTCTGTTAAAGGTGGATTAGGAGGTAAGCAGCATTATAAAATTACGGGCTTCCCTTACCCTGAATATAGCAGGAAGAAAACAGCTCTTTATCTATACAAGGTACAGCTTGAGAATGCCGAGCTTGAGCTATTGGAACGGACAAATGAGGTTGAGGATTACATACAGTCGATATATGACAGCAGGGTACGGCGTATTATGAGATACAGGTATATGGATGATATGACATGGAGACAGGTAGCACATAAGATGGGCAATACCTCAACAGAGGACAGCGTAAGAATGGAGCATAATAGATTTTTAGAAATTTAAAAAGTCGGTTCGGTTTGTTCGGTCAATCTGTGTTATGATTCAAACTAGGAAGATTGTCAATTGACTTTCTCCCGATGCGGCCATTGCTTTTCAAAGGGCAGTGGCCGATTCCTCTCACTCCCCTTTGAGGGCCCGAGCAGGACGAGGCATCAGCTGTCTTTTCTACTATCCGGATGTTTGTCCGGATTATTTTATTGGCCCGGAGGCTAATGTGAACAGAATTGCGGCAGGTCTGAGTATACATATAAGCAAATAGTGGCAGAGAACGTCAGGGATTGAAAAGGCAAATAGTCGAAATCACTGACGTTTTATAATATGCAAATTTAATTGAGTTGGGAGGTGTGATTTTTGATGAAACCAAATCAAAAACGACGGCAAAGCAACTAGAAAACAGGCGAAGAACCATGCGACAGACGGTGGAAAACAAAAGTGCTGGACCATAGCGCCCATGCGTGCGGCAGGTCAAGCGACAGGATTAAAGGGTTGCCTTTGAAAAGCTACTGGGAAAAGAACTCAACCTGGCAAAACATATTAACAAAGTACTGGAGGAATAAAATATGACCATTTCTGAATTACAAGATGACTTAATGGAAGAACTGAGGGCCCTGTTTTCAGGCTTTCTCACAAAATCACCGCAAATAGGCGATGACAGCAAAGCAATATTATCGAAGCTGAATATATTTGGACAGACTCTTCCAATCGGGGAAGAGGAGCCGTATCCATATATACTAGTCAGGATAGACTCCGGCGCCATGAAGGGAGATTCGGCGAATCTTGTAAAGGTAAGATTATTTATTGGAACATTCGATGACAGCATTAACGCGAATGGCCACAAGGATGTAATAAATATCATCCAAAAGATATATGAAAGATTTGCTAAAAATCCAGTGCTTGCAAGCAAGTATGCCATGAAAAATGATAGTGAAAATCCGTTTGCATGGGTGCTGCAGGAGAAAGATTCTTATCCATATTATTTTGGAACAGTAGAGTTTACATGGGAAACGATGGCAATCAGAAAGGAGAGTCAATATACATGAAGAACAAGAAAGAAATCAACGCAAATGACAATGGCATGAAAAAGGCTGATACCAAGGAAACAAAGGAGCCCATAGGCGGAAAAATAGTATATGCCGGCCCAACCATTACAGGAGTAGTGACAAGTAATACGGTATTCAGCAATGGAATTCCTGCTGTTTTGGCAGCAGCCATTGAGGAGATGCCGAGTCTGGGGAAATTATTAGTACCCATTAGCAGGTTTCCTGCAGCATTAAGTGAAATCAACAATAAACAGGGAGCGATGCATATCTTTTATGAGTATGCAAAGCAATATAGACCTAAGAAGGGAGTATAAGAAATGCCTTATAATCATGGAATCAGAGTGTTGGAAAATCCAACAAGTATTGCAGTACCTATTGAGGGGACTGCCGGCCTGCAGGTTATCTTCGGTACGGCGCCGGTAAACCTGGCGGAAGATCCTTATGGCGTTACAAATAAACTGGTTATAGCTTACAGTTTTGCGGAGGCTGTAAAACAGCTTGGATATAGTGATGATTTTATAAATTATACATTATGCCAGAGCATCGATGCAAGCTTCCGGGTATTCAACGTGGCACCTATTATCTTATGTAATGTGCTTGATCCGGCAATTCATAAAAAGGCAATAGAAGATGCCAGCGTTCAGGTAATTGACAAGCAGGCAATCGTCAAGGTTAAAGGAATTTTACTTGACAAATTAACAGTAAAGAAAGAAACAACGACATTGGTTAAGGGAACAGACTATCTTGCAGCTTTTGACAATGAGGGCAATGTGATGATTACCATATTAGATGGAGGAGAAGGAGAATCAGCCACGACATTAACTGTTGGTGGTGAAAAGATAGACCCTTCTCTGGTTGATAAATCTGACATAATCGGTGGATACAATGCTGCAACAGGAAAAGAAACGGGGATAGAGCTTATAAGGCATGTATATCCTAAGTTTGGAATGACACCAGGTCTTTTACTGGCACCCGGTTGGAGCCATATTCCTGAAGTAGGAGCCGTTCTCGCAGCAAAGAGTGCAGAAATAAATGGATTATTCCAGTGTGAGAACATCCTTGATTTGGATAGTACGGCAGATGGAGCTACTAAATAC
>JAEZXP010000146.1 GCA_023419655.1 Bacillota bacterium
TGGATGGCTTTGAAGAAGATAATGACGCTTTACGAGGGAAAGGGACTTTTGAAAAGGTGGTCCGCAACATTAAACTTTTGCTGGACTTGAGGAAGGAAAATATTTTTAAAGGAAAGATATCAATCCACTGTGTATTAACGGGAGATAATCTTTCAAGAATTTTTGAGTTTGTGAAGTATTTTGAAGGATTAGACGTGGATTCCGTTATATTGTGTTTTCCCTGGTACATATCAATGGAGACGTCAAAGGAAACCGATGCCTATTATAAGGAGCGTTTTGGAGAGCTTAATAACGGTACTCCCAGCTGGCACGCTTATAAATTCCAATTTCCGATTGACAGAATAGAAGAACTGCTGCAGGTAAGAAAGAAAGTTTTGGACAATGTATGGAACATCCAGGTGAAATTTCAGCCCAATCTGCCCGATGAGGAAATCTTACCTTTTTTAAAGGATGAATCAAATATTCATAAGAATTACTGCTGCTATTCCATCGCAGACAGAATGGAAGTTTTGCCAAGCGGAAAGGTTACCTCCTGTAAACACTTTTCGGAATTTACCGTGGGCAATCTGAAGGACTATTCCGTAAAAGAAATATGGCACAATGAGAAATTTAAGAATATACGCCGGACGATACAGAGCGAACGCATGCCGGCCTGTTCAAAATGCAATAATCTATATCTGCATGGAAGGCATCTTCGTTAATTATCTGCCGGATTGTACGGGAAGCCATGCGGTTATTTTTATGCAGACGGGGTTACAGAATATTTGCCGATAAGGAAGGAGTTCGATGAAACAATCAACAGTTGCAGTCGTTAAAGTAAAGGATAACATTGAGGAAGCATTGGACAGGCTTATCGCGTGTCTTGGGGGATTGGACACGGTCATATTGCCGCTTCAAACCGTTATGATAAAGCCGGATTGGAGTACAGAGCAGCCCTATGAGACCGGTGCGGTCACACATCCGGAATTATTAAAGGCATTAATTAAGAAAGTCTTGGATTGCGGTACGAGACAGGTATTTGTCGGCGATGCAGCCATGGTTGGACTAAAAACAACGCAAAAAGCAATCGATGACAGCGGAATCAATGAATTAGGACTTAAAAGGGTCAAGACCATTGATTTTAAGAAATCGGAATATGTAGATGTCGGAATATCCAATGCGCTGCGTTTTCGCAGACTGGCATTTCCGAAGGAATACATGCAGTCGCAGGTGATTGTTAATGTGCCGGTCATGAAGACGCATAATTGTCTGCCGGTTGCACTGGGACTAAAGAATCTGAAAAGCATATTAAAGGATGAGGACCGGAAGAGGATATTGACATCCGGCCTGGAGGAGGGACTGGTTGACGTTAACAGGATTGCCCTGGCGGATTTAACCATTATCGACGGAATCATCGGAATGGATGGAGACGGCCCGTTTGACGGAACTCCTGCGAATGCAAAGGTATTAATAGGTTCAACGGACCCGCTGGCTGCGGAAGCAGTGGCCATCGAGATAATGGGCTTTGGGGAAACCCCCATGCGGTATATGGAGCTGGCTTATGAGGCCGGCTTTGGTGAAATGAATTTAGAGAACATAAGATTATCAGGCGATTCAATTGATGAAGTGAAAAGACAATTTCATAATCCATCCTTTTACCAAAAGACATTGAACCATGGGAAGATAAAAATCAATCAAAAAAATGCATGCGGTTCCTGCCGGTATATGTTTAATCAATTTTTAAAACGGTATGAAAACGAGCTGCTTGCCATGGATGATGAGATGGAATTACATATAGGAACGATGGAGAGCGGGATTTGCGAAGAAGAAAAATGCAGAATCGGAATTGGAGATTGTACGTTTTCACATGAGAATGAATTATCTTTGTTTATTGGCGGTTGTCCGCCGAGTGTAAATTCGCTGAGAACAAAAATAAAAAGCTTTAAAAATTAATAATAGAGAGATTTTAGGCGGCAGATGGAGGGTAAAATGGCTGAAATTATAGTAGAAGGGCTGAGCAAGGATTTTAAATACAGCAAAAAAGAAGCAGGCTTAAAAAATTCAATAAAGAATTTGTTTCATACCGAAAAGCATGTAAAAAATGCGGTAAAAAGTATATCCTTTCAGTTAGAAAAAGGGGAAATTGTAGGATTTTTAGGTCCGAACGGAGCAGGAAAAACAACGACCCTTAAAATGCTTTCAGGAATTATGCACCCAAGCAGCGGCAAGGCATCTGTTTTGGGGTACACGCCCTGGGACAGAAAGAATGCATTTAAAAGACAAATCTCAATTGTGTTAGGACAGAAGAATCAATTATGGTGGGATTTGCCTGCAAATGAGTCTTTATATCTTAATAAATGCATCTATAAAATTGAAGACAAGCGGTATAACGAGCTAATGGATGAGCTCAGCGAATTATTACAGGTAAAAGATTTATTAGGAATTCAGGTACGCAATTTGTCTCTTGGAGAAAGAATGAAAATGGAATTAATTGCGGCACTGATTCATAGTCCGAAGGTTTTGTTTTTAGATGAACCTACGATTGGCCTTGATATTGTCGCTCAAAAAGCGATTCGGGAATTTTTAAAAGAGTATAACAAAAAAGAAAAAACGACAATTATATTGACGAGCCATTATATGCATGATGTCGAAGACCTGTGCCAAAGAGCGATTGTAATTAACAGCGGCGATTTGGTGTATGACGGAAGCATAAAAGAGATAAATGAAAAAATGAATAATAAAAAGATATTTCAATTTCAATTTGAAAATGCCGTGGAGCAGGCCGAAATTGAAAAATTTGGAACCGTCATCGAGTTCAATCCATATTCCGTAACCTTGGAAGTAAACAGAGACGAAACACAGAAAATTTCTGCGCATATTTTGAATCAATATTTAGTGAAGGATTATACCTTAACAGACATCCCTTTGGAGGATAGTATCGCCTTATTATACCAAAAAGAAAGGGAGACGGTATGAATATATATAAGCAGGCATTTTCATTAGGATTACAAAAAGCAATGCGATACCGGGTCAATTTCTATGTCGGAATGCTTAGCATTGTATTTCCTTTATGCATACAGTATTTTTTATGGACAAGCATCTTTTCTTCCGGTAATCAGGAGTTGCATTTTGGATATACGCTGCCCCAAATCCTTTCTTATGCGGCTTTTGCCGTAATAACTTCACGAACGATTTTCGGAGGCTTTATTTACGAAGTGAATTTTGAAATCAAGTCCGGGGGCCTGGCGAAGTATTTGGTTCGCCCTATGCGGTACATGCCGTATCAGGTGTCCTGTTACTTAGGAGAAAAATCAGTATCCATATTGCTGTCGTCCGTTTTGATTATTGTTGTCAGCGTTGTATTTAATGTCCGCTGGCCGGGTACGATAACACTCCAAAATATCGTATTATATTTTCTGGTTCTTGTATTTGCGATAGTTTTGAACTTCGTTCTTTATTTTAGTATCTGCGGAGCGGGCTTTTGGATGAGGGATGCCTCGGGCGCCATTTTTATTACCACCGTGATAGCAAACATCGTAAGCGGCGGCGTTTTTCCGCGGGACATATTCAGCGGGAGGATTCAGTTTATTTTAAAGCTGTTTCCGTTTTCGTATACGAATTATTTTCCTGTGTCCGTATTATGCGGAAGAACTGTCGGCAGGGATATATATTTAGGCATGGCAATGCAATTAAGCTGGATTCTGATTGTTTTATTAATCCAGCAGGCTGTATGGAAAAGAGGCGTTAAAAGATATACGGCAGTCGGAGGATGAGTAATAATATGGAAAGGATGGGTGTATCCATGCATCTGAAAGATTATATAAAGCTATATATGTATATGGTCAAGAACAACGTTATGGCACAGATGGAGTTTAAGGCAAATTTTATTTCCTCGATTATCACGGAGATTGCTTTTTTGATGTCAAAGGCCTTGTATATCATTGTTATTTATTCGGTGGGCATTTCAATTAACGGAGTAAGCCCGCATCAAATGCTAATGTTTATTGGCTCCTTTACAGTTATTACAGGGATTATGGACTCTGTTTATTATCCCAATATCGCCTCCATACCGGAATACATAAGAAGCGGAGAGCTGGACATTTATCTGACCAAGCCAATATCCACACAATTTTTAGCTTCTTTTCGTAAATTTAATATCGGTCTGGGAATACCGAATGTGCTGGCGGGAGTTGTTATGATAGTGATTTCCTGGTATTTATCCGGTGTTCCGGTTACGTTATTAAACATTATCGGATATATAACGTTTACGATTATCGGAAGCATATTGACATATCCCCTTTTATTCTTCCCGACAATTTTGGCGTTTTGGCTTGTAAAAACAGACTCCTTATATGACCTTACGTTTTCCTCCTGGGATTTTAATAATATGCCCATGACGATATACAATAAAGTCGTGCAAAGAATCGGAATCTTTATTTTACCTATTTTCATCCTGACAAATTTTGCACCGATGTTCGTATTCGGTATGCTGCCAGTGGTATATGGCGTTTTCGCTTTTCTGGCTGTACCTATTTTTGTTGGGCTGGTAATCCTGTTCTGGAATAAGGCAATAAAAAGTTATACGAGTGCAAGCAGCTAAGGTGAATGATATAAAGCATAATTCACCTATGAAAGTTTGTGCCTGTGTCCTTCTCGGCACAAGCTAAGACAGCGGACGGGGATATCCGTTAGTGTATAAAACTTGTGTTTTAGGGAGTGATTGCATGAAGAAGTTGAATTTTTCGATTTTGGGTGCCGGAAATATATCAAAGAAGATGGCAAAGACCATATCCATGCTGCCGGATAAGGCAGTGCCCTTTGCCGTTGCGTCAAGAGATATAAAAAGAGCGAAAAGACTGGCCGATAAATATGGTTTTTTGAAGGCTTACGATTCCTATGACAAAATGCTGGAGGACCCGGAAGTGGATGTCGTATACGTAGCTTCCCCCAATTCTTTGCATTATGAGCATGTGAAATTATGCCTGAATCATAATAAACATGTATTATGTGAAAAGCCCTTTGCCGTTAATGAAGACCAGGCAGCAGAGCTGTTTAAGATGGCAAAGGAAAAAAACTTATTTGTTGGTGAAGCGATGTGGACAGCCTTTTTACCGTATATGTCAGAATTAAAAAAATTGCTGTCAGACGGAATTATTGGAGACATCTCTTTCATACAGGTGTCCTTTGGTTCGGATATGACAAGGACCGAGCGGTTGACAAGTCCGGACCTTGCAGGCGGTGCATTGTTGGATTTGGGAGTATATACCATTGCCTTTATGATGAGTTTTTTTGGAAAGGATATTAAAAGCATCCAATCAAGTGCGGTATTCTTAGAATCCGGCGTCGATGGTAAAAGCTGTACGGTTTTAACCGATAGCGATGGGAAAATGGCGGCTCTATCCTCCGATATGACGGCTACATTAGGAAATAAGGCCGTCATCCATGGAAACAAAGGCCGTATCGAGGTGGATAATTTTTGGTGTGCGGAAAGCTTTGCAGTCTATAATAACAGGAGTGATAGGACGGAATATGTA
>JAEZXP010000169.1 GCA_023419655.1 Bacillota bacterium
TCTTTAACTCAAAATAATGATTTGGCAAACCAGAAATTTGTTAACGGACAGTCATTTATGATGACCGGTAACGCTGTACTTCGAGATGATTTCCGCAGACAGATGAATGAGGTTTTGGGCGAAGAGAACTATTCAATCGGCCGTGCCATGATTCCCGGCGGACCCGCTGGAAATGTTGTTCGCGGACTTCGTGTAAATAACAACGGTATCATGTTTCCTGCAAGGATTGCCAAGCAAGACAACTTTATCGCTATCCTTCAATTCGTTGACTGGTTATTTTACAGTGATGAAGGAAATGAATTCACCCGTTGGGGTATCGAAGGAGATACATTTGCCTGGGATAATGAAACAGGACGCCGGACATTCTTGGAACCTTACTCATTTATGGGTATTGGAACGGGAGAGAAGGATATTCGTCTGGAAGCGGGTTATGGCAATGGTCTGTTTGATGTAGGCCAGTCAGCAGAGCAAAATTTCTCATGGATGGATGAAGAGGAAGTTGCTTACCAGGAAGCAATGAACGCAAGACGTGAGGTTGTTAAAGCGGATCCGACGGCACCATTAACAGATTCAGAAGTAGAACAGATTGCTCTTATCAACAACTCAGTAAAAGATGCAGTATCTACAGCAATTATGGAATTCATATCGGGGCGTCGTCCATTAACGGATAGCGAATGGGAAGCTTACAAGGCCCAGATGCAGGGTCTTAACTATCAGCAGATTGTTGATACCATGAACAATGCCCGTGCCAGATATTTAGAGAACAATAAATAAATCACCTATAAAACAATTAAGAATCGGCTGCGAAAGTAGCCGATTCCTCATATAGACGCTAAGAAAGGAAGAATAAATGAAGATTATATTATTAGAATCTCTGGCAATCTCCGAAGAAGTTTTATCCGGTTATGCTAAAAAATTAGAGGAGCTGGGACACGAGTTCACAGCTTATTCAAAAGACACCAACGAAGATGTTCAGATTGAACGGGTAAAAGCTGCGGATGTTATTATGATTGTGAACATGCCGCTTTCTGCAAAAGTCATCCATGCCAGCCGGAATTTGAAGTTTATTAATATTGCATTTACCGGCTTTGACCATGTGGCTCTTGATGCGGCGAAAGCAAAGAATGTAGCGGTCAGCAATGCCTCCGGCTATGCGACGAATGCCGTTGCGGAGTTGGTTATCGGGAATGTGATTTCATTGCTTAGAAACGTGCCGCAGGTGGATAAAAGATGCCGTGATGGACGCACGAAGGAAGGACTGGTGGGAAATGAGCTAAAGGGAAAATCCATCGGCTTAATAGGCAGTGGTGCGATTGGTTTGAGAACCGCTGCGCTATTCAGATGCTTTGGCTGTGAGATTATTGCTTTTGACCCATTCCCTCGTACGGATACACCGGATTACATCGAACTTGCAGGTCTGGAGGAGGTTTTACGTGCATCCGATATTGTTACGCTGCACTGTCCTTTGAATGAAAGCACCAAGGGACTTATTAATAAAGAACGAATTGCTCTGATGAAGAAGCGTGCAATTCTGGTTAATGCTGCCAGAGGGCCGATTGTAGATTCGGAGGCACTAGCGGATGCATTGAATAATGGAAAAATTGCAGGTGCTGCCATTGACGTATTTGAAATCGAGCCGCCATTAGATAAAGACCATGTCCTGCTGCATAGTAAAAATACCATCGTGACGCCGCATATTGCATTTGCATCCGAAGAATCAATGGAGCTTCGTGCAGAAATCGTATTCAACAGCCTTTTCTCCTGGATGAACGGGAAACAGATTAATAAAATAATATAACACATAGTATAAGCGGATGCTTGCCATCTTTTTGTCCGAATTTTCCGCTGTATAACACTGTCGATTTTTTAAAAGGGGGTCGACAGTGTTTGTTTTTTTATGATAGAATATTGACATTGCAGTAAAATATTATTTATCCAATAAAGTGCACCAGCTCCGGTTTTTGATTGTTGCAAGGAAGCCACAGGTATAAGTACAAAAAATTACATTCTATATGTAACAATCTACATTTTAAATTAAATTTCTTAAACTATAATGTACATGATAGGCGGGTTAGTCCAAGAAAAATAATACGCCTTACTATAACGCATTTTTTGCGTTATAATAAGGCGTACTATTTTTCTTGGGTAAGTGTAACATGAGCGCGAAAGCATTGCTTTTGCGCTGCTAACCCGCCGAGAAAAGAATAGTCGGCAAAAGGAACCGCTTACTATAACGCATTTTTTGCGTTATAATAAGGCGTACTATTTTTCTTGGGTAAGTAAAGTTACTAACGAGGAGGAAGTTTATGACAGCAATGCAATGGTTTTTTTCATTTATGAAAAAATACCGTATACGGCTTATATTTGCAATGATTTTAGTTACGATTACCTGTGTAACAGCCGTGGTAAATCCGCAGGTTTCGGGAATTGTAATCGATGATGTGATTAAGGGAGGAAAGCGGGAGCTTCTGCCCCGGCTTATTATTATCCTAATCGTCTCAACTCTGATTCGTGCTGTATTAAAATACTGGTTTATCATAATTTTTGAAAAGTCCTCTCAGGGAATGCTTTACGAAATGAGGGATTATGTATATAGGAAGCTGATGAAACAGGATTTCAACTTTTATAACAACAACAGGACAGGAGATTTGATGTCCAGGCAGACAGGCGATATGGATGCCATCCGGCATTTTACTGCTTTTGTTATATACTCCGTGTATGAAAATGTGCTGTTGTTTTTAATCGCTCTTGTGATGATATTTATAGTCGAGTATAGACTGGCGTTATGTATGATAGCAGTTATGCCTTTAACAGCTTATGTTACGGCGGTTCAGCTTAAGGCTGTAAAACCGGCATTCCATAATATCAGGCAGCATTTTTCAAGTCTCAATACCTTTGTTCAGGAGAATGTCAGCGGTAACCGTGTTGTTAAGGCATTTGCCAAGGAGGATTATGAAATTGCCAAATTCAACAGGGAAAATGACGGCTTCAGGGATGCAGAGCTAAAAGCATCGGATATCTGGAAAAAGTATGTTCCTGTATTTGAATTCCTGGCTAATGCACTGACAGTTATTTTATACCTTGTGGGGGGCATCATGGTTGTGTACGGTTCAATGTCACTGGGTAAATTGGTAATGGTCAGCGGTTATCTGTGGATGTTGAATATTCCCCTTCGCCAGGCAGGGTGGCTGGCGAATGATTACCAGAGATTTGTGACCTCTGTGGAAAAGGTATATTCCACAATCAGTGCAGAGCCCATGATTAAAGACCCTGAAGAAGCAGTCGAACGGGTTCGTTTTGACGGCAATATAGAATTTTCAAATGTCAGTTATCGTGTCGGGGAAGAAGAGATATTAAAGGATGTGAGCTTTAAGGTAAAGGCAGGGCAGACGGTTGGCATTATCGGTTCAACCGGTTCGGGAAAGAGCACCCTTATGAATCTTTTATGCAGGTTTTATGATGTCAGCTCCGGTGAGATAATTCTGGACGGGATTAATGTGAAAGAGATAGACCTTAGAAGCCTGAGGGATAATATCGGTCTGGCGATGCAGGATGTATTCCTGTTTTCAGATACCGTTGAAGGAAATATTGCTTTCGGAAGGCCGGATTGCAGTATGGAGAAGGTGGTCGCCGCCGCAAGAGTTGCCAACGCCCATGAATTTATACTTCATATGCCGGAGGGATATGACACCATCGTAGGAGAGAGGGGAGTGGGTTTGTCCGGCGGCCAGAAGCAAAGAATTTCCCTTGCCAGAGCCCTTCTAAAGGACCCGCCCATTGTTATACTGGATGATACCACCTCCGCAGTGGACATGGAGACGGAAGCACTTATTCAGGATGAGCTTACAAAAATAGGCGGGAAGTATACGGTGTTTATAATTGCCCACAGGATATCCTCGATTAAGGATGCGGATTTAATTCTGGTGGTAGAAGACGGCAGGATTGTGGAATCCGGAAATCATGACAGCCTGCTTAAAAAAGAAGGATATTATTACACCGTATTTCATCATCAGTACGGAGATTTTGACCAATTTATAAATAGCGCGGTAACACAGCAGGAAATGGGGGAATAGATTTGGCCAGAAATAAATATGACATTGATGAGACCTTGCAGACGGAATTTAATATTTCCCATCTAAAGCGGCTGGCAAGATATATCAGGCCCTATCGAAAGGACATGATTATCGTAATCATCCTTATGACCATCTCCTCTGCCCTGGGAATGCTGACACCGAGAATTCTTATGGATATTCTTGATGTATACATACCCAATGGTGATATAAAAGGAATTGTATGGATAAGTCTGGTGCTTTTGATGATTTATTTAATTATATCCGTGTTTATAAGAATGAAGATATCGGTTACGTCAAGGCTGGGACAGAATGTAATTCATCGAATAAGAAGCGATATATTCGAACATTTGCAGGAGCTGCCATTCTCCTATTATGATGACAAGCCCCATGGAAAGATTCAGGTTCGTGTCGTCAATTATGTAAATGCCTTAAGCGACCTTCTCTCCAATGGTATTGTAAATACGGTTACGGACCTATTCAGTCTGGTCTTTATCGTAGCTTTTATGCTATCCATCAATCTGCGGTTAAGCATTATCTGTTTATTGGGTTTGCCCTTACTGATGGTCTTAATTTTTGTGATAAAGAAATCGCAAAGGGTTGCATGGCAAAGGCAGAGTAATAAGTCCTCCAATCTGAATGCATACATAGCCGAGAGCATCAATGGGATAAGAGTAACCCAGAGCTTTACAAGAGAGCGGGAAAATATCCGTATATTTAATGAATTGAGCAGGGACTACAGTACAGCCTGGATGAAGGCGATAAAGCTGAACTTCGTGTTATGGCCGGCAATCAATAATATATCTACCTGGACGACGGCGGCGGTATATGTAATTGGCATTGCATGGCTGGATCAGGGAATCGAGGGAATTACCGTGGGTGTGCTGGCAGCGATGTCCGGTTATATAGGAAGGTTCTGGGCTCCGGTCAACACGCTGGCAAGCTTTTATAATTCGCTGCTTACAGCTATTTCCTATATGGAGAGAATCTTTGAGACCATTGACGAGCCGGTACTGGTGAAGGATACCGGGGATGCGTACGATATGCCGCCGATTATCGGAGAGGTGGAATTCAAGGACGTGACGTTCAGCTATGAGGATGGGATACCTATTCTGAATAATATCAGCTTTAAGGTAAACCCCGGAGATACCATCGCAATTGTCGGACCTACGGGAGCCGGTAAAACGACGATTATTAATCTGATAAGCAGATTCTATAACCTGGATTCGGGTACGCTGGCGATAGACGGGATAGACATCAGTGAGGTTAAGATAAAATCCTTAAGAAAGCAGATGGGCGTGATGTTGCAGGACAGCTTTATCTTTTCGGGAACCATTATGGATAATATCCGCTACGGCAATATGGAAGCCACGGATGAGCAGGTAACCCAGGCTGCAAAGACCGTCCGTGCCCATGATTTTATCATGAATCTTGAGGATGGATATAATACACAGGTCAATGAACGGGGAACCCGATTATCTGTCGGACAAAGACAGCTTATCAGTTTTGCCAGAGCCCTGCTTGCCGACCCTAAGATTCTGATTCTGGATGAGGCAACCTCAAGCATCGATACGGAGACAGAAATTCTCCTTCAGGAAGGACTAAGAGAGCTTCTTGTAGGCAGAACATCCTTTATTATAGCGCACAGGCTTTCTACAATTAAGAATGCTACCTGCATCCTGTATGTGGATGAAGGGACAATAAAAGAAAAGGGAACCCATGAAGAGCTTCTTAATCAAAAGGGCTTATACTATGAGCTGTATCTGTCTCAATATCAGTTTCTTGAAAAAGACAAAAATGGAAAAGTGGAGAAAGAAACCGTATAATTTTTTAAAATAGAGAGTTGGAACTCCGGGACAAGTATGATATGATGATAAAGGATATTTAGCAACTGTGAGCAGAAGTTTCCATACGCGATGGATGGGAGCACGCCACGCATATATCATAATGGTTGGAGTGATTGCAATGAAGAAGTTTATGTATATGATAATAGGAGCTGTAATGCTGCTTTTTGTGGGATGCGGGGGGAATGACCAGGAGACGAATTTTATACCTTCACAGCCGCCCGATTATACTCAGGACGATTTTGAGGTACCGGATGATAGTATAGATGATGATATAAATGAACCGGACGATACGGGGAATAACCCGGATGATGATGAGCCTGTGTATGTGGGCGAGACGACAACAAAGTATGTGAAATTAAGCCGATACGGTGCCATACTAAACGTAAGGTCGGCACCTACCACAGAGGAAGACAATGTTGTAGGCTTTCTTGTTCATACGGAGCCTGTTGAGGTTATTTCCATTGAAGGCGATTGGGCGGAATTTCTTTACCATGATGAGGTTCGGTATGTAAGTGCAGAATATCTGGTGGATTTTGTTCCGCCGTATATATCTCCGCCGTCACCGTAGGGATTAACGGATAGTTGTACGAATCATTTGTTACAAAATCAATAAGCTTTGTCATAGAATCTGAGAGGTAGGCAGCTTTATTATAACAAAAGCCAACCTCTCTTTTGTTTATTGATTTTTTTAATGGAATCTGGACAAGCTGACCGCTCATCAGCTCTTGTGTAACAAACTCCTTGATTACACAACCGACACCCAGACCTGTTTTGGAAAATTCAATTAAGAGGTCCATGCTGCTGACTTCCAGAATATGCTGAGGATGTATATTATTTTTATTAAGATAATCTTCAATATGCATTCGGGACATATTCGCTTTATCAAGAAGCATGACATTGGCTGTGGCAAAGATATCCTCATCCTCTTCCCGAAGCCGCAGATTATCGAGATAATCCGTTGTTGCTACGAATATATCTTCAATTTCATATAAAGGCAGGAATTCATAAATTCTTTGATTATCCGGCTTTGCGACAAGCCCGATATCCAGCGTATTATTTTCCAGCTGCTTTAAAGTGTGTATAGAGGACTGGCTCTCTATCGTAATCTTTATATGGGGATAGGTCTTTAAAAAACGGTTCAGATAGGGCAGGAGGACATATTTGCAAAGAGTTGCACTGACACCTATTTTCAGATGACCGATACCCAGCTCTCCTATACGTTTTATCCGCTCCTCTCCCTGCCGCAGAATATCAAAGGCTTCCCGGACATATTGATAAAGAAGCTGCCCCTCCTGTGTAAGCTTTACTCCCCGGGAGCTTCGGATGAACAAGGTTGTATTCATATTTTCTTCAAGGCCTGAGATTGCTTTGCTGACAGCGGGCTGGCTCACATAAAGAAGCTTTGCGGCCTGGGAGATGTTCCCGGTCTCTGCAACACATTTAAACACATGGTATAAGGATAATTGATTGTCCATAAAATCCCCTTTCTATAAGTAATTGTAGTATTATAATCTGTAGTTATAATAGGCATTCATAATATGTATTTCTATTATATCAGTATCTATGATAGAATATCAATATGAATGTATTACATATATAATTTAATGAATGGCTGATAATAGTGGATTGAGGAGGATAAATCCTCCATTATAAATCATGAAATAAATAGAGCTTTTATGAGGAGGATAAATCCTCCATTATAAATCATGAAATAAAGAAGCTTTTATGAGGAGGATAAATCCTCCATTATAAATTATGAAATAAATAGAACTTTTATAAGGAGGATTAGGATGGATTACAAAATTGCGGTTATTCCCGGTGATGGTATAGGACCGGAGATTATCAAAGAAGCACAAAAGGTTCTTGATGCTGTAGGCGTCAAATACGGTCATAGCTTTGGTTATACGGAAGTTCTTATGGGAGGCGTATCGATTGACGTGACAGGCGTACCCCTTACGGAGGAAACAGTTGAAACGGCGAAAAGCTGTGATTCGGTACTATTGGGTGCTGTCGGGGGAGATGTGGGAAAGTCCAGCTGGTACAGCCTGCCCCCTGAATTAAGACCGGAAGCGGGACTGCTTAAAATCCGCAAGGAGCTGAACCTGTTTGCGAATATAAGACCGGCAATTTTGTTCGATGAGCTGAAGGGTGCCTGTCCTTTACGAGATGATATTATCGGAGACGGCTTTGATTTTGTTGTTATGAGAGAGCTGACAGGCGGATTATACTTTGGAGACAGGCGGACAGAAGAGGTGAGTGGATTAAGAACGGCAACAGACACGTTGGTTTATAATGAGAGCGAGATAGCCAGAATTGCACGGCGTGCTTTTGAGATTGCCGGAAAGAGAAGAAAAAAGGTATGCAGTGTGGATAAGGCCAATGTGCTTGACTCCTCCAGACTATGGAGAAAGGTTACGAAGGAGGTTGCCGCAGAATATCCGGATATTGAGCTTACAGATATGCTGGTTGATAACTGCGCCATGCAGCTTGTAAGGAATCCGGGCCAATTTGACGTAATACTGACGGAGAATATGTTCGGCGATATTTTGTCTGATGAGGCCAGTATGGTAACAGGCTCCATCGGAATGCTGGCCAGTGCCAGTCTTGGAGAGACAAAGCTTGGTTTGTATGAGCCCAGCCACGGGTCGGCACCGGATATTGCAGGACAGAATAAGGCCAATCCCATCGCTACGATTCTTTCCGCAGCGATGATGCTTCGGTATTCCTTTGACCTTGATAAGGAGGCAGACAGAGTAGAGGCGGCGGTAAAAGAAGTGCTTAAGAAGGGATATAGAACCATTGATATTATGTCTCCGGGAAATACGCTGGTAGGAACAGATAAGATGGGAGACCTGATAGCAGGTGAAATATAGCAGGATTTAACCATATAAAATATTAATAATAACAGGGAGGTAAAAATATGGGTATGACAATGACACAGAAAATTCTTGCGGCCCATGCAGGAATGAATCAGGTTCATGCAGGACAGTTAATTGAGGTAAATTTGGACTTGGTTCTGGGAAATGATGTCACAGCTCCTGTAGCAATAAAGGAGATGGAGAAGCTGAATACGAATAAAGTATTTGATAAAGAAAAGATTGCGTTGGTACCGGACCATTTCACACCAAATAAAGATATTAAATCCGCAGAGAATTGCAAGTGTATGAGAGAATTTGCAATGGACCATGATATTACAAATTATTTTGAAATCGGTGAAATGGGTATTGAGCATGCGCTTCTTCCGGAGAAAGGCCTTGTGGTGGCGGGAGATGTGGTTATCGGAGCAGATTCCCATACCTGTACCTACGGTGCTCTTGGTGCTTTTTCTACAGGTGTAGGAAGCACCGACATGGCAGCAGGGATGGCAACCGGTCAGGGATGGTTTAAAGTGCCCTCCGCACTGAGATTCGTATTGACAGGAAAGCCTGGGGCATGGGTCAGCGGCAAGGATGTTATTCTGCATATTATCGGGATGATAGGAGTGGATGGTGCCCGGTATCAGAGTATGGAATTTGTGGGGGACGGCGTAAGAAATCTTACGATGGATGACCGCTTTACCATAGCAAATATGGCGATAGAAGCCGGTGCAAAGAACGGAATATTCCCGGTGGATGACCGGACGATTCAGTATATGAAGGAGCATTCCACGAAGCCCTATACCATCTATGAAGCAGATGAGGATGCAGAGTATGACGAAACCTATGAGATTGACTTGTCTAAGATAAAACCAACTGTGGCATTCCCGCATCTGCCGGAAAACACACATACAATCGACAAGGTTGGCGATATACGAATCGACCAGGTGGTGATTGGCTCCTGTACGAATGGAAGAATCGATGACTTGAGAATTGCAGCGAAGGTTCTGGAAGGAAGAAAGGTGGCAAAAGGGATGCGTGTTATTGTATTTCCCGCAACCCAGAAGATATATCTTCAAGCTCTTGAAGAGGGGTTGATAACGACCTTTATTAAGGCCGGAGCCGTAGTAAGCACACCGACCTGCGGGCCGTGTCTGGGAGGACATATGGGGGTTCTTGCCGCCGGAGAACGGGCAGTAACGACGACAAACCGTAATTTTGTCGGCCGCATGGGTCATACCAGCTCCGAGGTTTATCTCGCAAGTCCGGCAGTTGCCGCTGCCAGTGCAGTTACAGGCAAAATATCAGGACCGGAAGAGCTTGGCTTATAGAAAATATTATATTTTGTGCTGCCGGTGGCAATGCGCGACATGTCATTGTCATGAATGGCGGCGGAATGAGAGGTATATATGAGAGCATCAGGAATAGTACATCGATATGGTGACAATGTGGATACAGACGTTATTATCCCCGCCAGATATCTGAACACCTCCGACCCTAAGGAGTTGGCGGAAAAATGTATGATTGATATTGAGGAGGATTTTGTTAATAGGGTAAAACCGGGAGACATTATGGTTGCAGGGAAGAATTTTGGCTGCGGCTCTTCAAGAGAGCATGCTCCTATTGCTATAAAAGCATCCGGCATTAGCTGTGTTATTGCAGAGACCTTCGCAAGAATCTTTTACCGCAATTCAATTAATATCGGTCTTCCCATCATCGAATGTAAAGAGGCATCGGAGGATATAGAAGCCGGAGATAAGGTAGAGATTGATTTTGACAGCGGAATAATCTACAACAATACGAAGAACAAGCAGTATCAGGGGCAGGCATTCCCCGAATTTATGCAAAGGATAATAAAGGCGGAAGGGCTTATCAACTACATCCGCGGATAAGCGGATTAGTTTGTACAAACCCTGCATTGCTATGATGCTATTGTATCGTAATAAAATGCAGGGTTTTTTGATGCTTATTTATGGTATAATGTACATATTACATCGAATAGAAAGGGAGAAAGCTATGTGGGTTTTATATGCATTGTTATCTGCGGTATTTGCAGCCTTAGTATCCATCCTTGCCAAGATGGGTTTAAAGGGTATTAATTCAAATTTGGCAACGGCAATCAGGACCTTTGTGGTTCTTTTCATGGCCTGGGGTATCGTGTTTTTAACAGGTAAGCAGAAGGAGATTACGACCCTTACAAGTAAGAATTGGAGATTCTTGATTTATTCAGGACTTGCAACAGGGGCATCCTGGCTGTTTTATTTTAAGGCATTGCAGATGGGAGAGGTATCAAAGGTTGCTCCCATTGATAAATTAAGTGTTGTAATTACGATGATACTGGCTTTTATATTCTTAGGGGAGACAGTGTCCGTAAAGGCGATAATCGGCGGCATATTAATTGCCGCAGGTACGCTGGTAATGGTATTGTAGTGAATCATTTATAACAGCCCGGTTTTGACTGTAACCTTTTGACATCCATTATCATAAGTTAAAATAGAACTTTATATAGGTGATGGTAGATATTATGAATGGTACAATTAGATATACAATCAGGCCTTATGACACATTCTGGATGCTGGCGCAGATATTTAATACTACGGCAGAATCAATTATGGAATTAAACCCTGGAGTGAATCCAAATAACCTTCAGGTAGGTCATGTGATTAATATCCGGCCCGGTTTTCAGTATTATCCTCCGCAGCAGGGCAATAATAACCAGCAGAACAATAATAATAGGATGGATGATGACAGAGCGGAGGTCATGCTTCCTGATTTGACCGATTATTTCCGTATGCTTTGGGGACAGCATATTATGTGGACAGTATTGGTTATGATGGAAAGTGTCTATGATCTTCCCGGAGTGGATGCGTTCTCCTATAGGCTGCTTCGTAATGCCGCTGATTTTGCTGAGGCGATACGTCCTTTCTATGGTGATGAAGCAGCGCAGAGATTTGAGAATTTACTGCGAGACCACATTATAATCGCTTCGGAGCTCATACAAGTGGCACAGGCGGAAGATATCAATCAGGTCAATGAATTATGGCAAAGATGGGTTGATAATGCCAATCAGAT
>JAEZXP010000181.1 GCA_023419655.1 Bacillota bacterium
TCTTTAACGATAATGTCACCATAATTATCTTCAACCAGATATTGCAGATGCAATGGGGTGTCATTGTAGTTAATTATAACTTCATCATCAGCTGTAACTATATCTTTAAGAGCCGGCTCGGACTTAGTAAATACGGTTGCCTGTTTTATACGGCTAAATAGTATATTGTCATTGGCTTTGTTATATAGTATGACGACCGATATCAATAATAATATCATTGGAATGGCCAGATAAAAATATTTTGCCAGATATTTTATAAGAACAATAAGTGCAAAGATACCGGCAACGGCAAGGGCTATAAGACTGGCTTTTGAGCCTGAACCCAGCAGGCTTATGAAGATGCCCGCAGCGGCCAGCAGATATATCGGAATCATCCATTTCTTTTTCCTGGTTAAGGCAGCAAGCACGATAAGAAAGGAAGCTGCCATAGCTGCGTATGAACCTACATAGTTAGGATTATAGAAGGACAGGTATACCCTGCCTTTCTCAAAATTAAACTGAATAGAATCTCTTGTTGCCCAGTGAGTTCTTGGTAATATCATTTTCAGACCCAGGTCTGTGGCAAAGAAGTCTTTTCCGGTGTACTGGGTCAGCCCAAGCAGACCCATTACCAGAATGCTGATTACAAAACAATTAACGATTAACCTTACATCCTCTTCGGTCTTAATAATCTGCAAACAATAATATACGACAAGGCAATAGCCCAGAAGAACAAATACCGATTCAAAATGCTCATGGATACCCCGGAAGCTGTACTGCCTGTACTTAGAGACGATAGATGACAGGAGAGCCAGTACGGCGTATGCAGCGAGAGGAATTAATATATGTGAATATACAATATTTTTCTTGTCAGAATAGGCCTTGTATAATACAATGGCGGCCATAATAAAAACAGCTATCAGAAAAAACATCTGTTTATAATATAGGAAAAAGTCAGAATACGAATCATTGTATGTGAACCAGGAAAAATTGGACAAATGTGCCTGATATTCTTTAAGCTTTGTTATAAAGGGTAGTATAGCCAGAACAAAAATGATGGGAATTAACAGCCATATACTCGTTTTTTGGACAATATGTTTGTCCTTTGATTTGTAATTCCCGGACGATTGCTTGCTGTAGCCTTTTTTATTATAAGACATGTGTAGTGCTCCTTTACTTTAAGATCAGAACCAATAAGCCTATTATACACCAATGGGGTTATCTGGACAAGACATCACTTTCTCATCAAATCGTTAATCTGCGGTACTCTTAAAAGTAAAGGGTAGAGCATCGTTGACAGGATAATGCCGAATAAATTCTGAACAGTATTAAGCGGAATGCCGGAAAGAGCGCCGCCCAAATCGTACATGAAATATTCAGCGACAAAATATCCTGAGGTTACGATAATGCCGCCTGCTATACCGGCGATGATAACAGAGGAAAGCTTTCTTTTTAAATGTCTGTATACCAGTGAGCATAGGAGAGCGGTCAGAGCCTTTATAATCAACGTGGGTAGTGCGAAGTGAGGATAGCCCGCCAATAAATCAGCCAGCATGGAGCCGATACCTGCTGATAAGGGACCGTAGATCGGACCCAGAATGATACCTGATAATATTACAAAGGAGTCACCGGGATGGATATATCCGGTGGGTGACGGTATCCTTATGATATAGGTTGAAAAACAGGTTAGAGCGGCCATTAAGGCGGCTGTTATAAATAGCTTTAGTTTATCTGACTTCATTTTTGTGCCTCCCTGAAATATAATACATCTTTGCTTTTAATTATCAGAAATCATAGCATAGAAAACAGGTCTTTACAATAATAAGTTTGATAATCTGCAGTCTAAAGGGTTTGACACCGGTTAATACTTATAATATAATTGGTAAATGCAAATGAGTTGCATTTGTTGGATGACAGTTCAATAAATGGCACGGAAGGAGAGTTGGATATGAAGAAGAAATTGACGATATTAGCCGTTGTTATGGCAGTTATAGTAATAGCCGTATCGGCTGTAATTATATATATAGATAAAGGAAATAAAGAGGCTGCTGATTTAGAGGACGGACATATTAGAGTGGTAACGTCATTTTATCCGGCATATATACTTACAATAAACCTTACAGAGGATATCCCGGATTTAAAAGTTGACAGCCTGAGTGATTTTAGTGACGGATGTATGCACGATTATCATCTTACTACGAAGGATATGAGAATGTTATCCCATGCCGATATATTTATTATTAACGGCGGCGGACTGGAAGAATATCTTGAAGATGTGATAGAGAGTTATCCGGAGCTTACGGTGATTAATCTTAGTCAGGGCATTGAAATGCTCCCAAGTCAGGTTCATGATGGAGGAGATAACCCCCATATATGGATGAATCCGGAGTTATACATGCAGCAGATTAATAATGCCAGCCAGGGATTGGAAAGCTATATTCAGAATAAGAAAGATAAGGATGGCCGTTATAGGCAGGTAATCGAGCAGCTTACAGCTAATTCAGAGGGATATCTAGAGAAAGTTGGGGAGGTTGCCGATGAGATGAACCGGTTACTTGATACGGTAAATGATATGATTATAAATAAGAATATAAGTAATAAGGTCGTTCTATTTCATGATTCCTTTGCATATCTCGCCGAGAAAGCGGGCTTAGAGGTGGCATATACAGTAGAGGTCGATGAGCATACCTCCCTTAGTGCCGGTGAGGTGGCAGAGGTTATAAAGGCGATTAAGGACGAGAATATTCGTTATCTGTTCACGGAACATCAGTATGATGATACGATATCTGACCGGATAAAGGCTGAAACGGATGCTAAATTATATGTTATCGACTCGGCTGTGTCCGGAGAGCCGGATAAGGACGCTTATCTTAGAGCGATGCGGGAGAATATAGAGACATTAAAGAAGGCCTTTGAGGAATTTATGTAACGGGATTAAATGTTGCCATTAAGGCAGGTTTTATAAATAAGGGGAGGGTCTCTTATGTCTTTGAGCATAGATACAGATAAAAAGGATAATAGTATATATAATCATGACGCGGCATGCGGCCTTCATTGTATCAAGATGCATGATATATCTGTGATAGCCGGAGAGCAGACCATAATAGACAAGGTAAGCCTTCATATACACTGCGGGAAGATTACAGCTATTATAGGCAGAAATGGCGCAGGAAAGACAACGTTGATAAGAGCTATTCTGGGTGAGATTAAACACAGCGGTAAAATAGAATTCATGGATTTGAAGGACAATACCATGGGAAGGCTAAGGGTGGGATATGTCCCCCAATATGTCAATCTTGAGAAAAACACACCGCTGAGTGTATATGATTTGTTTGCGGGATATGTCAGCAATACGCCCGTTTGCTTTAAAAAAAGCAAAAAGGTATATGAAATGATTAAAAGACAGTTGGGTATTTTTGATGCACAGGATTTGATTGATAAAAGAGCTTGCGATTTATCAGGAGGAGAGCTTCAGAGAGTTCTTTTATCTATTGCAGTTACACCGGTGCCGAACCTGCTTTTGCTGGATGAACCGGTATCAGGTATCGACAGAAATGGTATGGAGCTTTTCTATGAAAACATTCAAAAGCTAAAAGAGAATTATGATTTGGCAATGATTGTCGTTTCACATGATTTTGAATTTGTGAGAAAATATGCAGACCATGTTATCTTACTGGATAAAACCATACTTAAAGAGGGCTCCTTTGAAGAAGTCAGGCAGAGCGGGGATTTTCAGAAAGTATTCGGGGGGTTAATAGAATGAATACTCTATATGAGATAATGGAAAAACTTTTACCCTTTTCATGGATGGAGTATAATTTCATGAAGAATGCATTACTGGCAATTATTATTATAACGCCTCTGTTTGGTATTCTGGGAACAATGGTTATTAATAATCGTATGGCGTTTTTTTCAGATGCGCTGGGCCATTCTGCTTTGACAGGAATTGCTGTGGGAACGATATTCGGTATATCCGATATGAATATGTCGATGATTTTGTATGCAATTGTCTTTGCCCTTCTTTTAAACTTTATTAATAGAAGAAAGACTTTTTCGACGGATACAGTTATATCTGTCTTTTCTTCTCTTAGCATGGCAATAGGTTTGATGATTCTGTCAAAAGGAGGCAATTTCTCCAGATATTCAAGCCTGCTGGTGGGAGATATCCTGAGCATTACAGTGCAGGAAATCGGATTGTTATGTGTTATCTTCGTAGTTACCTTGATATATTGGTATTTCAGCTTCAACAAACTTAATAGCGTAGGCGTCAATATATCTCTTGCAAGAAGTAAGAATATTAAGGCGAATATGATGGAGGATTCCTTTAGTATATTGATAGCAGTTATCGTAATGCTGTCGATAAAGTGGATAGGTATATTGATAATTAATGCATTATTGATATTACCGGCAGCCACAAGCAGAAACATCGCCTCGAATATGAGAGAATATCATTTGTTTTCGGTTCTGGTAGCAGTTTTTTCGGGTATTAGCGGACTTATCCTGTCTTATTATCTAAGTACGGCCACGGGGCCTACGGTGGTTATTATAACTGCATTTTTGTTTTTCATAACACTTTTGATTAGCTCCGTTAAGAATAAGTAGTGGAAATGTGGGTATATTTTTGTTATTATATAATCAAGGTATTACATAAGATGACATATTACAATAACCGACAAATCCGGCTGTGGAGGGTATATGGGAGAATCCAGACTAATCAAATATCTGAAGATAATAGTGAATTCATTATATGCGGTAGGCGTCATACTTTTTTTATTTCTGGTTGTGCCCAGATTACTGAGCTTCTTTTTGCCATTTGTAATAGGATGGGTTGTAGCGATGATTGCCAATCCCCTTGTCAAATTTCTCGAAAAGAAGGTAAAGCTGCTTAGAAAGCATAGCTCGGCTATCATTATCATCGTTGTAATAGGAGCCATCGTAGGCGTTATGTATCTGCTTATTGCCATACTTATCAGAGAGAGCAAGCAGCTTGCGGGAGATTTGCCAAATATCATAGAGCAGATTGAAGTTCAGCTTAATCTGTTATCGGTTAAGCTGCGGGAAATAAGCGGTAATCTGCCTGAACCGGTTCAGCAATTTATCAACAATCTGTTAGAAAGTATCAATAAGAATCTTATGGAATTTAAACCGGGAGAAAACATGCTGACCTTTAGCGGTGCAACCAATCTTGCACATAATATTGCCGGCTTCTTTCTTACCCTTATTATAACCATATTGTCGGCATATTTCTTTATTGCGAAAAGAGAAGAAATTATAGACGGCGTTAAAAAGATTATGCCCGATTCCGCGGTGGAGGGATGGCGCTTTATTTATGATAATTTTACCAAGGCTGTCGGAGGTTATTTTAGAGCACAATTAAAGATAATGCTTGTATTAATTGTAATCATGTTTGTGGGATTTGAGATTCTTAGGACATCCTACTCCTTTATACTTGCTTTGGGAATCGCCGTACTGGATTTTCTGCCGGTCTTTGGAACAGGAGCGGTTTTATGGCCATGGGCCTTGATGGATATGCTGTCCGGTAATTATTACAGGGCTATCGGTCTGGTTGTAATTTATCTGATATGTCAGATTGTAAAGCAGGTGCTTCAACCGAAGATGGTGGGTGACAGTATTGGAATAAGCCCTCTTAGTACGCTTTTGTTCTTGTATATCGGATACCGGCTGTATGGCGTCATCGGAATGATAGTTGGCGTTCCTGCAGGAATGGTGATTGTAAATCTATATAGAATTGGAATGTTTGACAGAATCATCAAAGGATTTAAAATTATTATCCATGATTTGAATGAATTCAGAAAATTTTAGTGAGTTTTTTTACTATAATCCTAAAGACCATGTACAAATTGCAAATTTAATGCTATTATATATAGTAGAAAATTTAACAAAGAGTCGTACGTGAGAGTCGAGGAGAATGTAAATGATTCGTAGCAGATATGAAGTAGAAAACGATGAAATAATAACTTCAGACGAAATTATACAAATACTTGAAAAATACCGCATAGGTAAGAAGCCCTTAGCAAAGCTTCTGGGGTGGGGAGAAACTACAATCATTCGTTATATAGAGGGAGATATACCTACGAAGGAGTATTCGATTAAGCTAAGGACCTTATTGGATAATCCGGAGTTTTATTATGACCTATTGGTTAAAAGACAGGATTGTCTGACGAATGTGGCATTCAAGAAAAGTAAAAAAGCGGCTCTTTCTAAAATCATGATATCAAAAATTTGTGCTGCAGCCTATCATATTATCAATAAAATTGACGCTGAGATATGTCCAAGCTATATTCAGTATCTGCTTTATTATATACAGGCATTTTCGCTGGCCTTATATGATATCCCGATGTTTCAGGAAGATTATGAAATAAATAATCGGCAGATGCCCTATCTAAAGCTGTACAATACGATGAAGCGCTGTGGAATACATACTTTGGAAGTGGGAGAAGAATTTACCACCGATGAAGAGAAAAAATTAATCGACGCAGTTTTCAATGCATTTTCATGGTACGGTCCCAGAGCGTTGCGGGAAATGATTAATCATGAAAAATCAGGAATGAAGATATCCAGAGATAAACAGAACAACAAGATATATTCGAAGGAAAGCATAAAACGTTATTTTAAAGAGATATGTGAAAAGTATGAAATCAGAGAACACGGCGATATCAGCCGGTACCCCGATCAGTTGTTTTACGAAATCAGGGGAATTAAGAATTCAAAAACAGAAGAGTAATTAAATGTGTATGGTGTGTTGAACAAATATATAAGGTGCACAGGTATAACCATAATGCACCGTTAAAAGAATTCGTGCTATTATTTGTATTAGACAAAACGGACATTTATGTCCGATTTGGATATACCAATCATAGTGCGTGTACTTTTACCGGTGTGTGAGGTTCATACCTGTGTACCTTAAATTGTTCAACACACCCATTTTATCTGTTACGACGGCTGCGAAGACGCTGGGTAGGGTCCAAAATCTTTTTGCGGATTCTAAGATTTTTAGGAGTAACCTCCAGTAATTCATCCGTTTCTATAAATTCCAGTGCCTGTTCCAGGCTCAGAACGCGCGGAGGAGAGAGCCGCAAGGCATCGGCTGCACCGGACGCTCAGGTATTCGTAAGCTGTTTACGCTTGCAGACATTAACCTCTATATCCTCAGCCTTAGCATTTTGACCGATAATCATGCCGGAATATACTTTGGTTCCGGGACCGATAAACAGGACACCCCGCTCCTGGGCATTATACAGCCCATAGGTGATGCTTTCGCCGGTTTCATATGCTATCAGACTTCCGGTCTTTCGGTACAGTATATCCCCCTTATAAGGCCCGTAGCCATCGAATATGGTATTCATAATGCCGGTTCCCTTCGTATCCGTCAGGAAATCACCCCGGTATCCAATCAAGCCCCTGGCAGGAATCGAGAATTCGATTCGGGTATTGCCGGTATCAGAAGAACGCATATCAATCAGTTCACCTTTTCTTTGGCCCAGCTTCTCGATGACAGTACCGACAAATTCCTCCGAAACATCAATAAGGGCCCGCTCCATCGGTTCAAGTTTTTTGCCGTTCTCATCCTCTTTATAAAGGACCTCGGCTTTACTTACTGAGAACTCATATCCCTCTCTTCTCATGTTTTCTATAAGAACGGAAAGATGAAGCTCTCCTCTTCCGGATACTTTAAAGCTTTCTGTCGTATCGGTTTCCTCAACACGAAGACTTACATCCGTATTTAATTCTCTGAACAGACGCTCACGCAAATGCCTTGAGGTAACATACTTGCCCTCTGTGCCTGCAAAAGGGCTGTCATTTACGTTAAAATACATGGCAATGGTCGGCTCGGATATCTTTTGAAAAGGCACCGCGTCAGGATTATCAGGAGAGCAGATGGTATCTCCGATATGAAGGTCTGCAATTCCTGACACGGCTACGATGGAACCTATCGTGGAATCGGGAACCTCTACACGCTTTAGACCGTCAAACTCATAGAGCTTGCTGATTTTTACCCGGTTGCACTGATTGGGATTATGGGCATTGACGATTACTGCATCATCATTGACATGCATGACTCCCCGGGCAACCTTGCCGATACCGATACGCCCGACATATTCATTGTAATCAATCGTACTGATAAGAATCTGGGTGCTGCCGTCGGGGTCGCCCTCCGGTGCAGGGATATAGCTTACAATTGTATCAAACAGAGGCTTCATATCATCAGACTCACAATCAGGAGAAACGGATGCAAAACCGGACTTTGCGGAGGCGAATAGGAATGGGCATTCCAGCTGTTCTTCGTCCGCATCCAGCTCAATTAACAAATCAAGAACCTCATCCACTACCTCCAGAGGTCTTGCTTCCGGCCGGTCTATCTTGTTGATGCAGACAATAACCGGCAGTGACAGGTCCAGAGCATTTTTCAGGACGAATTTGGTCTGCGGCATAGGGCCCTCAAAGGCATCCACGACCAGGATGACTCCGTTAACCATTTTTAATACACGCTCTACCTCACCGCCAAAATCAGCATGACCCGGTGTATCGATTATATTAATTTTGATATTATTATAGGTTACAGCAGTATTCTTAGACAGAATCGTAATGCCCCGTTCCCTTTCCAAAGCATTGGAATCCATAACCCGTTCCATGACATTTTGGTTTGAACGAAACACTCCGCTTTGTTTTAACAGCTCATCTACCAGGGTTGTTTTACCGTGGTCAACATGAGCGACGATGGCTATATTTCTTATATCTTCTCGCTTCATTGTATATTTACCTTCTTTCCATTACCGGATTAGTGAACGGGCATGCTCATAATCAGGCGAACAGCACTTTATATAAATACTGCTATGTTATTAATTTTGCAACTTTTTTATTGTATCAGAGGCAACTATAAAAATCAACTTTTGATTCAGAAAAACGCATAAAAATTTGAAATATTTTTGTATAAAATAACAAAAATTGGATATACCTATGCTATATGTAATTTTTTACTTCTAAAATTTGGGTTTTAGCATATATATATCATAGGTGAATGAAAGCTGTTACTTTGACAGATAAATTTACCCCACATTTTAGAGCGCAGTGGCGTAAAAGGAAACGTCACAAGAGAAGGGAGAGGTACGATATGACAGATAAAGTATTTGATAACAATCAAGTAAGTATTGCAGGAGAGGTAGCCAGTGAATTTACGTTTAGCCATGATGTATTTGGAGAGGGGTTCTATGTTGTAGATATACTTGTAAGCAGATTAAGCAACTCCTATGATATAATACCAATCATGGTTTCAGAAAGACTCATTGATGTAAAGCAAGATTATCAAGGAAGATTTGTCGAGGTGCTGGGTCAATTCAGATCGTATAACCGGCATGAAGAGAGCAAGAACAAATTAGTCTTATCCGTATTTGCCAGAGATATCAAGATTGTTGACGAGTTATCGGAGGATGCTAAGCCTAATTTTATATTTCTGGACGGCTATGTATGCAAACCGCCGATATATCGTAAAACTCCTTTGGGACGAGAAATCGCAGACATATTACTTGCAGTAAACAGACCCTATGGTAAATCAGATTATATCCCCTGCATCAGCTGGGGAAGAAATGCAAGATTCGCCGAAACATTTTTAGTAGGCGGTCATGTACAGATATGGGGCAGGATACAGAGCAGGGAATACCAAAAGAAAATCAGTGAAACAGAATTTGAGAAGCGTGTTGCCTACGAGGTATCTGTCAGTAAGCTGGAGTATATCGATGAATATTAAGAACCAGGTATCCGTTGGCTTTTATTTATAAAATTAATAGATAAATGGGAGTATTGATATGTAAGATAATATCGATGCTCCCATTCGATTATAGTATTTTCTCATTGGTATTGACATTCATGAAATCAGGTGCTAATATAAGGCTATAAATAATGTGAAATATTGCTTAAGGTAGAGGTGCGGTATTCATTAGTACACTGTGAGATATCTCAGGGATAGATGATGCAGTGGAAAGGGGATATTGCCGAAGTGATAATAATCCTGAGTTATTATTGCTGGGCATATGGTGAATAACCATATGACTGTCATCACTAAAATGGATGGAGTGCTGCCTAAAGAAATTACGTATATGAATTATTGGTTTACGTATAGAATTCTTTAGTGTCGACTCTGTTGTCGACTTTTTTTATTGCTTAACATATTATAATTATTAGCACAAATTAAAGTTTTAACCAGCTGCAATACTTTACGAGATTTACTGAAACAGACAGATAATTTGAAAATTCTTGGAGGTGTCATTATGGCTTTATTCAAAGGAGCAGGTGTTGCAATCGTCACACCATTTAACGAAAAATATGAAGTGGATTATGAGAAACTGGGAGAGATTATAGAATTTCAGATTTCAAATGGGACGGATAGTATCATTATATGCGGTACAACCGGAGAGGCATCCACGCTTACCCACGAGGAGCATCTGGAGTGTATTAAATATACGGTTCAGAAGGTGAACAAAAGGGTGCCGGTTATTGCAGGAACCGGGTCAAATTGTACACAGACGGCGATTTACTTATCGAAGGAAGCTGAAGAGTATGGTGCGGACGGATTATTGCTTGTCACTCCATATTATAATAAGGCTACACAAAAAGGTTTAATCGCCCATTTTACGGCGATTGCCAACAGTGTATCCATTCCTATTATATTGTATAATGTTCCCGGAAGAACAGGCTGCAACATTCAGCCCCAGACCATCGCTGATTTGGTTAAGAATGTTGATAATATTGTAGGTGTTAAAGAAGCCAGTGCAAATATTGCACAGGTGGCAGAGATTATGAGCCTGACAGAGGGGAATATTGACCTTTATTCAGGATGTGATGAGCTGATTGTTCCAACAATGTCTCTGGGAGGAATCGGAGTCATATCCGTACTGTCGAATGTTGCACCGAGGGAAACGCATGATATGGTGGCAAAATATCTGGAAGGGGATGTGAATACCAGCCGGGACCTTCAGCTGAAATATATTCCTCTGATAAATGCTTTATTCTGTGAGGTAAATCCTATTCCTGTGAAGGCAGCAATGAATCTGATGGGTCTTGGAGCAGGGCCGCTTCGTATGCCTTTGTCAGAGATGGAGCCTGCGAACCTGGAAAGATTAAGAAAAGAATTAAAAAATTGCAATTTGGTACAATAGGTTAAGGAACAATTGTTATCCTGTGATAGGAGGATACTTCCTCCGTTATATACAGTGAAATGTTTATTAATAGGAGGAAGCATATGACAAATATCATTTTACGCGGTTGTAATGGTAAAATGGGAACGGTAATTACTCAGATGGTCGAAGAGGATGAAAATGCCGTCAT
>JAEZXP010000077.1 GCA_023419655.1 Bacillota bacterium
GGCTATACAATGGTATACGGAATAGCCAAAATGCTTAACTTTGCCCATGGAGACGTAATTATGATAGGAGGATATATCATATTTACGATTATGAGTACGCTGGGATTAAACCCTGTCCTGGCAGTATTGATTGCGATTATTCTATGTACTCTGCTGGGAATCACAATAGAGCGCATTGCATATAAACCACTTAGAGGAGCGCCTTCGCTGGCAGTATTGATTACGGCCATCGGTGTAAGCTATCTTCTTCAGAACCTGTCACTCATTCTATTCGGTGCGGAATCCAAATCCTTTACATCGGTAATCCCGATAAAAGCAAAATCTTTCGCAGGCGGCAGGCTTACCATATCAGGCGAGACACTGGTAACGATACCTTTGTGTATTCTGATAATGACTGTCCTTACTATTTTTATTAAAAAATCCAAAACAGGCCGTGGTATGATTGCCGTATCCGAGGATAAGAATGCCGCTGTCCTGATGGGTGTGAATGTGAATAAAACGATAGCCATAACCTTTGCAATAGGCTCGGCTCTGGCGGCTGTAGCAAGTGCATTGATGTTTTCGACCTACACCAACCTATCCTCTACCTCAGGGGCAATGCCGGGAATTAAAGCCTTTGTTGCCGCAGTTTTCGGAGGAATCGGTTCCATACCCGGAGCTATGATTGGAGGAATCCTTCTGGGGGTAATTGAGATATTAAGCCGTGCTTATATATCGACACAGTTAGGAGATGCTATCGTATTCCTGATACTGATTATTGTTCTTCTGGTGAAGCCAACCGGAATACTGGGTAAAAAGATTCAAGAGAAAGTGTAGGTAAGGACCATGAAAACGCAAATCCTGAAATTAAATAAAACTACCCGTTCTAATATCATTACTATCGGAATTATTATAGGTGCATATGTAATCAGTACGGCGATGATTCGAACCGGAAATATGTCGAATCTGCTGCAGAACCTCCTGGTCGCCATGTGCTACTATTCCATTATGGCGGTATCCTTGAATCTGACCGTAGGCATCCTTGGACAGTTAAGCCTGGGACATGCAGGTTTTATGTGCATCGGAGCCTTTACGGGAGCCTTTTTCTCCAAAGTAACCGCAGGCACGATAGAAAACACTTTGATTCGTTTTACTTTAGCTCTTTTGATTGGTGCTGTTATGGCAGGCTTGTTCGGTATCATTATCGGTGTTGTTGTACTTAGGCTCCGAGGCGATTATCTGGCGATTGTAACGCTGGCATTTGGTGAAATTATAAAAAACGTTATTAATGTATTATATATAGGATATGACAGCAGGGGGATACATTTCTCTATAAAAGATACGGCATCTCTTAATCTGGAAGAGGGTGGTATGGTTATCGTTAAGGGTGCCCAGGGAATATCAGGTACTCCCAGAAATGCAACCTTTACGATTGGCGTTATCCTGTTAATCGTAACCTATCTCGTTATCGTTAATCTGGTAAATTCCCGCTCAGGACGGGCCATTATGGCAATCCGGGATAATCATATTGCTGCGGAATCCGTCGGAATGGATATTACAAAATATAAAATACTTGCATTTTCCATATCGGCAGCCTTAGCCGGCGTAGCAGGTGTGCTTTACTCCCATAATATCGCTACGGTTCAATCGACGATGTTCGGATACAATACATCCATCTTAATACTGGGATTTGTGGTGCTTGGCGGGATGGGTAATTTAAGAGGTTCAATTATCTCTGCGATTATACTGACAGTTCTTCCTGAGTATCTTCGTTTTATGCGGGATTACCGTATGTTGATATATGCAATCGTTCTGATTGTGATGATGATATTTAACTGGTCACCTGCCTGTGTGGCATGGCGCAGTAATCATTCTTTCAGGAAAGTTTTTGGCAATGTGTTCGGTAAATTAAAGAAAGCTAAGAAGGAGGCGTAACCGATGGAAATGTTGTCTGTTAAAAACTTAGGCATCTCCTTTGGAGGCTTGCATGCAGTTGATTCCTTCAGTATTACTATAAATAAAGGTGAGTTATATGGACTGATAGGGCCTAACGGAGCAGGGAAAACAACGGTATTTAACCTGCTTACAGGGGTATATAAGCCGGATATGGGACAGATACTTTTGGACGGAGAGAATATAACCGGCCGCAGTACCATCGAGATTAATAAGGCGGGTATTGCAAGAACCTTCCAAAACATCCGGTTATTCAAGAATTTATCTGTTCTTGACAATGTCAAATGCGGTCTTCATAATGATTATAAATACTCCTCAGTTGCCGGAATATTCAGGTTACCGTCTTATTTTAAGACAGAGAAACGTATGAATGAACGGGCTCATGAAATACTGGAGGTGTTCGGCATGGATAAGGAAGCTGATTTTCTGGCCTCCAATCTGCCATATGGTAAGCAGAGAAAGCTGGAAATTGCCCGAGCACTGGCGACGAATCCCAAGCTTCTTCTGCTGGATGAACCTGCGGCGGGTATGAATCCCTCGGAGACAGAGGAGCTTATGGCGACAATCAGTCTGATTAGAAAGCGGTATGACGTAACGATATTGCTTATTGAGCATGATATGAAGCTGGTAGCGGGAATCTGTGAAAAAATATTCGTATTGAACTTCGGAATGGAGCTTGCCAATGGTCTGCCGCAGGATGTTCTTAACAATCCGGAGGTAATCAAGGCATATCTTGGTGAGTAAGATATTGAAACATTTTCCGCAGAGAAGGAGAAAAATTCTCCGTATATGTTGTTATATAATCCTCTTTAGAATAGGAGAATTGGAATGTTAGAGGTTAAGGACTTACAGGTTTATTATGGAATGATTCAGGCGATTAAAGGGGTCTCATTCAAGGTTAATGAAGGAGAAATCATTGCTTTAATTGGTGCGAACGGTGCGGGTAAAACGACGATTCTGCATACGATTACAGGCTTGATTCCACCCAAGCATGGCGAGATGTACTATGAGGGAACGGATTTAAAAAAAATTCCCGCTCATAAAATCGTATCCATGGGATTGGCGCATGTACCGGAAGGAAGAAGGGTGTTTTCGCAGCTTACGGTATATGAGAATCTTCTTATGGGAGCCTATACCAGAAGTGATAAGAATGAGACAGAGAATACATTGCAGCAGGTATTTAAAAGATTTCCCCGGCTGGAGGAACGTAAGGGGCAGATGGCCGGTACCTTAAGCGGAGGGGAACAGCAGATGCTTGCCATGGGAAGAGCACTGATGTCGAAGCCGAGAATCATACTGATGGATGAACCTTCTATGGGCCTTTCGCCTATTCTTGTGGAAGAAGTATTCGATATCATTCAAAGTATTAATAAGAGCGGTACCACCGTTTTGCTGGTTGAACAAAATGCAAAGAAAGCATTATCCATTGCCCACCGGGCATATGTTTTGGAAACCGGGAATATTGTATTAGAGGGCGATGCGAAAGAGCTGATGAATGATGAGTCAGTAAAGAAAGCATATTTAGGTGAATAAATAGGTTGGATTTGCCAACTTTTGGGAAGGTGAAATGTATGAGCAAATATGTGATTACAATAGCGAGAGGATATGGCAGCGGCGGCAGGACAATCGGACGAATGCTGGCAGAGGAGCTTAAGATACCTTTTTATGACCGTGAACTATTAAGGCTGGCATCGGATGACAGCGGAATTAACGAAGAGCTATTTGTTAAAGCGGACGAAAAATTAAAAAGAAGCCTTCTTTTTAAAATAGCACGGAAAGCATATAAAGGAGAATTGATTCCTCCGGACAGTGATGATTTTGTATCCAATGATAATTTGTTTAATTATCAGGCGAAGATAATTAAGGAGCTGGCGGAGCATGAGACCTGTGTGATAGTCGGCCGCGCAGCGGATTATATACTGAAAGACTACGACAATGTAGTAAAGGTATTTGTGCATGCACCGCTTGATGTGTGCATTAAGACGCTTAAAGATATGACCGGAAATGCCGAGAAGGATATTGAAAAGCAGATAGCTTCTATTGATAAGCATAGGGCTGAATATTATAAATATTATACCGGAAGGAACTGGGAGGATGCCAAGAATTACGACCTTTGCCTGAACAGCAGTCAGCTGGGCTTTGACAAATGTGTGGAGATTGTAAAAGCATATCTTGATATTCGCTTCAGATAATAAGATATATAGATGAGTAAACCTTTGGGAGCTGTTGCAAAAGTGAGTGAAATATTTTGCAGCAGCCCTTTCGAGAATATACCAAAAGGAGGAAGTCAGATGATTTCAGATAAGATGATGGGGTTTGTTAAAGCCAGCTCAGTAATTCGGGCAATGTTTGAAGAGGGAAAGCGTCTTGCGGATATTTATGGCGCAGAGAATGTATATGATTTTAGTCTGGGCAATCCCAGTGTGGAGCCGCCCATAGAGATTAAGGAAGCACTTATTGATATCCTGAATGAGGAAAAGCCGGGTAATATTCACGGATATATGAATAATTCCGGTTATGAGGATGTAAGGGAAAAAATTGCCCTATCGATTAATGACAGATTTGGGACAAGCTTTAACACCGGTAATATTATTATGACGGTCGGTGCGGCGGGGGGCTTAAATGTTATATTGAAAGCTCTGCTAAATCCGGGAGATGAGGTCATTACTTTTTCTCCTTATTTTGGGGAATACCGTAATTATGTCAGTAATTATGACGGCATATTGGTGGAGATATCTCCTGATACGAAGGATTTTCAACTGGATATTGAGGAGTTTGAAGAGAAGATTACCAATAAGACAAAGGCGGTTATAGTTAATTCACCGAATAATCCTACGGGGGTGGTATATTCAGAGGAAACCATCTGCAAGCTGTCGGAGGTACTAAACAAGAAGCAGCTGGAGTATAATACGTCTATTTATCTGATATCAGATGAACCATATAGGGAATTGGTATATGATAATGTTAAGGTTCCTTATCTTACGAAATATTATAAGAATACGATTGTTGGATATTCATTCAGTAAATCGTTATCGCTGCCCGGTGAACGTATAGGATATCTTGTAATACCCAGTGAGGCGGATGATTATGAGAATCTTTTCCCTGCTGCTAACGTGGCAAACCGTATCCTTGGATTTGTCAATGCGCCTTCTCTTATCCAAAGAGCTGTTGCCAGGTGCCTGGATGCCAAGGTCGATGTGGAGGTCTATAACCGGAACAGGGAGCTTTTGTACAAGAGCCTTTTGTCCTACGGATATGAGTGTGTAAAGCCTCAGGGAGCTTTCTATCTGTTTGTTAAAGCTCTCACGGAGGATGACAGGGAATTTTCCGAAGCGGCAAAGAAGCATAATATTTTAATTGTTCCCGGCACTTCTTTTGGATGCCCCGGATATGTAAGAATTGCTTATTGTGTGGATTATAGCGTGATAGAACGGTCACTGCCCGGATTTAAAAAGCTGGCAGAGGAATACGGAAAATAAGGCATGCATATTCGCAGCTTACGATAAGAATGGAGATTATTATGAAAGCTTGGGAAAAAGCGATTCGGAAGGTTAAGCCCTATGTTCCCGGAGAGCAGCCAAAGGACAAGTCGGTAATCAAATTAAATACCAATGAGAATCCTTATCCTCCCGCCCCGGGAGTGGAAAGGATTATAAAGAATATGGAGATAGACAGCTTAAGGCTTTATCCGGACCCTTCCATAAGCTTGCTGACAGAGGAACTGGCCGCATTCTATCAGGTGGACAAAGACCAGGTCTTCGTGGGAGTAGGCTCGGATGATGTGTTGGCGATGGCATTTTTGACGTTTTTTAATTCAGAAAAGCCGGTTCTTTTTCCGGATGTCACATATTCCTTCTATCCGGTCTGGTGTGATTTGTATCGAATACCTTATGAGGTTCAGCCATTAGATGGGGAATTTCGAATTGTTAAGGAGGATTATTATAAGGATAACGGCGGGATTGTAATTGCCAATCCCAACGCTCCGACATCGATATATGAAGACATTGCCGTCATCGAAGATATTGTGTCTCATAATCCCGACTCTGTAGTAATTATTGATGAGGCTTATATAGATTTTGCCGGAGGTTCGGCCCTATCCTTAATTGACAGATATGAGAATCTTTTGATTGTGCAGACCTTTTCGAAATCGAGGTCAATGGCAGGGATGAGAATTGGATATGCCATAGGAAGTATGAAGCTGATAAAGGCTTTAAATGATGTAAAGTATTCATTCAATTCGTATACCCTGAACCAGGCAGCTATTCTTTCGGGAGTGGAAGCAGTAAAAGATAAGAAGTATTTTGATGAAAGAATTGAAGATATTATTGCTGTACGAAGAGAGGCGGAGAAATCCTTTAAAAAATTAGGGTTTCACTTCCCGCAGTCCGGAGCTAATTTTTTGTTTGTTACCCATGAATCAATCCAGGCTAAGGAGCTGTATGAGGTATTAAAGGAGAATAAAGTTCTTATAAGATATTTTGAATTGCCCAGAATTAATAATTATCTGAGAGTTACCATAGGCTCAAAGGAGCAGATGGATGTACTCTTTAACTTCCTGAACAAATACATTATTGCAGATAATCATTTATAATGATACTTATTACCGTCTATGAATTTCATGAATTTTATTATATTCTATACATAGAAGTATATTATTTATATAATATTATTTATTCTGCAATTATGATTTAGGAGGGTAGCAAGATGCGAGTTTTGATAGCAGAGGACGATTTTGTCAGTCAAAAATTCATGCTGGGGTTTTTATCAAAATATGGTGAGTGTGATCTCACCGTAGATGGAATGGAAGCGATAGACGCTTTTGCCATGGCGCTTGAGGAGAAAAAGGCTTATGATTTGATATGCCTTGATATTATGATGCCTGTGCTTAATGGATATCAAGTGTTAAAGAGAATGAGAGATTTGGAGACGGAATTAGAGATTCCGGATGATAAAAAAGCTAAAATTATTGTGACTACTGCGCTGAATGAGCGGCGTAATGTTGTTAAAGCTTTTGAACTGGGCTGTACAGCATATGCAGGAAAGCCTATTAATCACAGAAAATTTGAAAAGGTTATGAAAAAGATGGCATTGATATAATAGCTTCCTATATTTAACCATAATTAGTACTGGTTAGAACCGTATACGATAATACCGCTTTATCGTGAGAAAGGTATGGTTATTTTTATGAATTACCAATTAGAGCTGGACAAAATAATAAAGGGGATTGAGGAAAAAGAAGCATTTAAACGGCCTAAGCTTCTTATACATAGTTGCTGTGCGCCTTGCAGCAGTTATGTTCTGGAATATCTGTCTGATTATTTTGAAATTACAGTTTATTATTATAATCCCAACATCTATCCGGAAGAGGAATATAGCAGAAGGGCTGCGGAGCAGGAAGAACTGATACAACAGATGCCTTCTAAGAATCCTGTTCGATTCATTAAGGGAGAATATGAACCTGAGAAATATTATGAACGGATTAAAGGCCATGAGAATGATTCCGAGGGCGGAGACCGGTGTACCTTATGCTATCGTCTCAGACTTGAGGAGGCTGCCAAAGCAGCAAGGGAAGGCGGATATGAATTTTTCACTACAACCCTTACCATAAGCCCTCATAAGGATGCTGTCAGATTAAATGAAATTGGTGAGGTAATGGCCGCAATTTATGGTGTTCTGTTTCTTCCGTCAGATTTTAAGAAGCGAAACGGTTACAAACGGTCCATTGAATTATCAAATGAATATGGCTTATACCGCCAGGATTATTGCGGATGTGTATTTTCAAAAAAGTCCGGATTAACAGCCAATAAAGCTTAATAATACTTAATTATATAAATTATAGGGGATGCATCATGCATCCCTTATAATTTTGTAGAAAGCCTTATCTTATTCGTTCTAAAGCTCCTAAGAAAAAAATTTAAAATAAAAAAGGAAATAGTAAGTCCTTGTAGAATATTAGTAGTATAGGAGCATTTTGTAGACGATTCATAGTTTTGAGATGGAGGTTAGTGTGGATAAAGGCTTGAATATAAGGCAAAGGCTGGAGATTAGAGAGCATGAGATATTAAGTCCATATGCAGCGTTTTCTGACCGGACCATGGGAAGGGATTATGAAGAAGAGCCCTGTGATGTCCGTCCTGCTTATCAGAGGGATAGAGACCGAATCCTGCATTCGAAGGCATTTCGGCGATTAAAGCACAAAACTCAGGTGTTTCTTGCACCGGAGGGAGACCATTATAGAACCCGTCTAACCCATACTCTGGAGGTATCACAGATAGCAAGAACAATTGCAAAAGCCCTGAGGCTGAACGAGGACCTTACAGAAGCAATTGCCTTAGGCCATGATTTAGGACATACTCCTTTCGGACATGCGGGAGAAAGGGCACTTAATGATATCTGCCCGGGTGGTTTTAAACATCATCTGCAAAGCATTCGTGTGGTTGAGCTTCTGGAGAATCACGGAAAGGGACTCAATCTGACAAAGGAAGTAAGGGATGGTATCAGAAATCACCAAATGTCAACAACGCCCTCTACTCTGGAGGGAAAGGTTGTAAGACTATGCGACAAAATCGCCTACATACACCATGATACGGATGATGCAATCCGCGGAGGTATTATAATGGAGGAGGATATCCCGAAGGAATATAAAGAGATACTTGGGGATAATCTGGTAACAAGATTGAACACCTTTATTCACGATATCATATCAAATAGTGAGGGTAAAAATGATATCGTAATGTCTCGTGAAGTTGAGAATGCAATGATTAAGCTCAGAGAATATATGTTCTCAAGCGTTTACACCAATAAAAAGGCAAAAAGCCAGGAAGAACAGGCAGAGCGTCTGCTTCAGCAGCTGTTCATATATTACCAGAAACACCTTGAGCTGCTGCCTGAAGAATATTATATACGGATGGAGCAGCTGAATGAGCCTCCTTATCAGGTGGTATGTGATTATATAGCAGGCATGACGGACCGATATGCCGTTGCAAAATTCAAGGAGTTAATGATTCCGTCAGCATGGAGCGTTTATTAATATGGATTAGAGATTGTGCCGCTGGTGGCAATTCCATGCATATGCATGTCAATTCCATAAATGGAATATCCATAAATGGAATATCCATAAATGGAATAACTATAAATGGAAGATTTATCAATGTCATAGCCATAGATAGCGGTGGAATGAGAGGTAGGTATGTACTATCCGGATGATATAGTAGAAGAAGTCCGAATAAGAAGTGATATAGTCAGTGTAATAGGCTCCTACATAAGACTGAAAAAATCAGGCAGTAATCATATGGGACTATGTCCGTTTCATAATGAAAAGAGCCCCTCATTCAGTGTAAGCCAGTCTAAGCAGATGTATCACTGCTTCGGCTGCGGAGCAGGAGGCAATGTTTATACCTTTATAATGGAATATGAGAATTATACCTTTGTTGAAGCGTTAAAGTTTTTGGCTGAAAGAGCAGGAATCAATTTGCCGGAGCAGGAATACTCCGCAGCCATGAAGCGGCAGTCCGATTTGAAGAACAGGCTGATGGAAATCAGCAAGGAAGCAGGCAAGTACTATTATTACCAGCTAAAATCAGAAAGAGGACAAGCTGCCAGACGATACTTACATAACAGAGGTATGACAGAGGATACAATAAAAGCATTCGGTCTGGGGTACGCGAACCGGTTCAGTGACGACCTATATAAATATCTAAAAGGTCAGGGCTATGAGGACGAGCTTTTGAAGCAATCAGGCTTAGTATCCTTTGATGAGGTAAGGGGCGGACATGATAAGTTTTGGGACAGGATTATGTTCCCGATAATGGACCCTAATAATAGAATTGTAGGGTTTGGCGGACGAATCATGGGTGATGGGATGCCAAAATACCTGAATTCACCGGAAAGTGTTATATTTGATAAAAGTAGGATTTTATACGGACTTAATATGGCACGCAGGTCAAGAGAATCCTATTTTCTTATCTGCGAAGGATATATGGATGTTATGGCGCTTCATCAGGCGGGCTTTACCAATGCAGTCGCCGCACTGGGTACTGCATTTACAGAGCACCATGCGAATCTCATAAAACGATATACCAAAGAGGTTCTTCTTACCTTTGACAGCGATGGTGCGGGCAGACAGGCGGCGCTCCGTGCGATTCCCATACTAAGGGACGCCGGATTAAGTGTAAAAGTAGTTAATATGGAGCCATATAAGGACCCGGATGATTTTATTAAATCCTTAGGGGCAGATGAATACAAGAAGCGCATCGATGAAGCAAAGAACAGCTTTTTCTTTGAGATAGACATGCTCCAAAGAAATTATAATCTGGAGGACCCGGAGGAAAAGACAAGGTTTTTTAATGAAACGGCTAAGAAGTTATTATATTTTACCGAAGAGTTGGAAAGGA
>JAEZXP010000082.1 GCA_023419655.1 Bacillota bacterium
GAATATCAAAGACTGGACAGTAAATGCATATCTTTTGGAGAATGGGAATCTTCGGATATCGGAGGATATTACCTTTGAATTCAAGGACAAATTTAACGGAGTATACCGGGATATAGTACTTGACAAAACCTCCGGCGTATCGGATATCAAGGTTCAGGAGGTCAAAGACGGCAGCCTGAGTGATTACAATCATACAGCAAAGGCCAAGAACGGGGACAAAGGGGTTTATACATTAGAAGAGGGACAGGGTAAGGTAATAATCAAGATATTTTCTCCCTCAAAAAGGGAGAAAAAGACCTTTAGAATCAGCTATATCGTGAACAACGTAGCTATAAAATACAAGGATACCGGTGAACTGTATTATAAATTTTTAGGTAATGGTAATGAGACCTCTATAGAGCGGTTTACGGTAAATATAAATCTGCCACATGAGGACAACAGCGGCAGGGTAAATGTATTTGCCCATGGACCTTTAAACGGCACGATTGATAAGATAAATGATAAGCTATACCGGCTGCAGGCCGGGAAAGTACCCTCCAAGACATTCATAGAGGGAAGGGTGCTGTTTCCGGTGGAATTTATCGCAGATTCCGATAACGTGGAGAACATAGACAGGTACCAGTATATTCTTGATGAGGAAGCCTCCCTTAAAACTTTATTAGAACAGAAAAGACAAAGAAGAGAGAACAACAGGCGGCTGTTTAAAAATATTACCTTGGCTTTTAGCGGTATAAGCATAGCGGCATTTGTCCTTGTGCTGCATCAATGTAAAAGAAGAGTGAACAAGGAGATTCTTGATATTGAATACCAGTATATCCCCGAGGATTGTACACCTGCCTTGGCTTCTTATATTACCGGTATATTCACATATGGCGATACGATGTTTGCCACCATCCTTGACCTGTTCAGAAAGGGATGCCTGGGAATACGGGGAGAGAATGAAGCGATTGATACATTGGAGAACAAGGATTTTACACTATATAAAACCCGGGACGAGGATATATCCTTACTGGAGCATGAAAGATTCTTTATCAGCTGGTTATTTGATGATATGGGAGATGGTGAAACCGTCAGTACGAAGGACATGGAATATTACAGAAATCATAGCTGGCAAAAATATTATCAGGCTCAGACTACTTGGAAAAACAAGGTTAAGGCTGAGGCTGAAAAAAGAGGCTATATAGACCATAGCAAGGCAGTGCACGGGGCTATGCTGCTTGTACTTTCCGGAATTGGCATACCGCTGGGAATTGCTACAGCCGTATTCGGTAGCTTGTATGCCATATTGGGCTTTGCAGTAAGCATTACACTTATGGTATACGGCATATCTTTATTCTTCCGGCGCTCGGATAAAGGATATTTAGAATATAAAAAATGGGTAAGCTTTAGAAGGTATATATATAAGCAAAATCCGGATATGTATAAGGAAGATTTACTGAATCCGCTGGACCCGACCTTAATTTATGCATTAACGATGAGTGCGATCAAAAAACAGGAGATGTATCCGGGATATGAAAACCATTACGCGGCCGATAGCTGGATATTCTGGTATGCGGCATTTCATACGAAGGGCAGCGCCTTTAGTAAAAGCATGAATGATTCGTTTGCAAGCGGCAGTTCCTCAAGTTCCGGAGGGTTTTCCAGCGGCGGCGGTGGAGGAGCCGGCGGCGGAGGCGCAGGAGGATTTTAAAGCCTGTTACTGGAAAAAGAACAGCAAAAATTGCAGTAATAATCTTAAATATTTTATGATGTTTTTATCCAAGTTGACCAAAAAATAAATCTGTGTTAATATAATCCGGTTAATACTGGGTATAAAATAATTTTAAGGAAGCGAGTGTGAAAGATAAATCTTTCACACGCTGCTTTGAGCCTGCGGCTCAAAGTTGCAGGCGGTGAAGAAAGGCGGTTTATTGAAATGAAACGGAAGTTAAGACTACTGACGTACATGGTAGCAATTTTATCAATGGTAATTGTTATAGGGGGCTGCTCAAAGCAGGAACAGAAAAAAACGGATGATACGCTAAATAATAAGGTAGAAGACGCCGGTGATAATACGGAAGATAAGGATAATGAAGAGGACCGTGCTCTCGTAGAGGATATTGCGAATGGTTCCACAGTTGCCGGACAGGACAAAGCCGATGAAGCAGATGAAGCCGGGGAAGAAGTTGAAGAAGAAGTATTTGACCAGAACTATGTTGTTCAGGAGCTTCCTTTGCTTGAAGAAGGAATAAAGAGTGTATATGACCCCCATGGATTATTGACAGGAACCTGTATCAATGGATTCGTAACAAAGGCATTCTCCGACCATATTATACAAAACTATAACAGCGTGACGCTGGAAAATGATATGAAGCCGGATGCAATACTAAATCAGGCAAAAAGTATCGCTGCCGGAGATATTGTTGTTGATTATCAAAAGAGAACAACAGATTTATTGGATTGGGCAAAGGAAAATGACATGAAGGTAAGAGGTCATGTGCTTGTATGGTACAGCCAGACACCGAAATGGATTTTCTATGAGGATTTTGATACAAAGAAGGCGCTGGTTGACAGAGACACGATGCTTGCCCGTATGGAAAGCTATATCAAGCAGAATTTTGAGATTTTGGAATCGTTAGGGTATATCGACATGTTCTATGCCTATGATATTGTGAATGAGGCAATTAATGATGATGGTTCTCTTAGAGACTGCCTGTGGAAGCAGATTATCGGTGATGATTATATCTGGCATGCATTTTACTATGCGGATAAATATGCACCGGAGCATGTGAAGCTATACTATAATGACTATAATGAACAGTTTAAGACGAACCATGTAGTAAAGATGGTAGAATCATTGGAGGGTGTAAACGGAATATCGCTGATTGATGGTATCGGCTGCCAGGCACATCTGTATACGAAGGATTCGATTGACAAATACATAAAAACATTAGAAGCTTTCAGTGAAACAGGACTGGATGTACAAATCACTGAAATAGATGTAAGCCTTGGAACCTGGCAGAATATTTTACAGCCGGAAGATGAAATTATCAGGGAACAGGGCAGATATTATTATGAGCTTGTGAACAGGATAATCGAGGGCAACAAAGCCGGAACTACGAATGTAAGCGGAATTACCTTCTGGGGAGTTTCAGACGGAGTATCATGGAGAAAAGACCGTAATCCGTTATTGCTTGACCTTGAATTTAAACCCAAATATGCTTATTTCGGAGCAATTCAGGATAAAGCCCACGCAGGTTATTAATAACTGAATAATTGAGAGTTGAGCAGGAGGCGATAAATAAGCCTCCTGCTTTTTTCATAACCTGAATATATTTTATGGATTTCATAATAATATACTATGAATGAAGCGGATAAACCGCTTATTCGTATATACCTTGAATGTACCATATGGAGGGCTGGCTGTGAATGAAGGTTTGGTAGTGGTTGTAAGGGCAATTATCAGTTTTTTTTCCCTGCTTATCTTTGCAAAGATATTGGGGAAAGAGCAGATTAGCCAATTGACTTTTTTTGATTATATTCTGGGGATTACCATCGGCTCGATAGCTTCAGAGGCCACCGTTGACTTATCAAGCAGGGCATGGCCTCATTTTGTCGGCTTGTTATCCTGGGCGGTATTGGCATATTTGATGCAGTATATTTCTTTAAAATGGCGGTATGCCGCGAAGGTAATCGAAGGAGAGCCGACAATCGTCATAATGAATGGCAAGATTATGGATAACGTATTAAGAAAAATGAAATTAAGGGTTTCGGATGTTCTGGAACTGCTCAGAAATCAGGGGATATTTGATTTGAATGAGGTGGATTACGCCATACTGGAGCCGAACGGAAGCTTATCCGTCCTAAAGAAGCCGGAATATCTGCCCTTGACGCCGAAGGATATGAAGATTGAGGTTAAGCCGACGGGCATCAGTACAGAGCTTGTTTATGACGGAAAGTTAATTGAGCAAAACTTAAGGCAGATGAACAAGGATAAGAAATGGCTCATGAATCAACTTAAAAAACATGGTATCAAGGATGTGTCTGAGGCACTTCTGGTTACTCTAAATGATGCGGGCAGCTTATATGTAGACAAATATGATGATAATATTAAAATAGTCAAGGATATAGGCGATTACAAAGGCCCATATTAGGAGGATAATTCCTCCGTTATAGACGTTGAAGATTTTAGTATTCTTAGGAGGATATTTCCTCCGTTATAGACATTGAAGACATATAGTATTCTTAGGAGGAAATGTTATGAGACGATTTTTGATAATTGTAATTCCGATTGTTACGCTGCTTTTATTTGTATTCATAATGATTAGCGGAAATATATTAAAAAAGCCGTTTGGAGAAGATGATAATATACCAAAGGCTATTGATGATATAATAAAAGATGTAAAGAAGGAAGCATGGGAAGAAGCAGGACACGGGCTGGAGACGCTGAATAAGGCGTGGGATAAGGTCTTATTCAGAATACAATTCGGTTCAGAAAGAGATGAAATAAACCAGTTTAATACAAGCCTTGCAAGATTGCAGGGAGCAGTTGAGGCAGAGGATATCTCCGGGGCTTTGATGGAATTATATGAAGTATATAGTTGCTGGGATGGGCTGGGGAATTGAAAAGATTTTAAGCGTGCCGAATTGGAACTTTTTTCTATGTTCTTTCGTCTAATATATAAATAAACGAAGGAGGGTCCGGTATGAAAAGACACATGGCGTTCTTATTGCTGTTCGTCTGTATTACAGGTTTAAGCGGGTGTAACATGTCCGATGAAGCCAGGAATAAAATTATAGCAATAGACACAGAGAATACGGCTGTACTTCCACTGCAAAACAAGGAAAACGACGAGCCGGAGCTTGTTTTGACTGAACCTCCCGTATTGACGGTAAGCACTTGGAACAGCAGCATAGAAGCACTGCGGGGGACCGCTTCATGGAACTATGACAACGGTGATGGAACATGGTCAGGAATGGAAGCGGACAGCATGCATCCCTTGGAGAACAACATCAAAGAATATATGCCAGTCCTGCTGATTGAATTGGCATCCGATTCCACAGAAAACCCCTTTGAGGCTGTGCTGAAGTTTGATGTACCCCCGGATGAGGTGAGCATTCATTGCTGGAGCGAGGAGTATATGGGGAACCCTTCCGCCGAAAGCGAGGATATTCCCATCCATGATTTTGCCATTGAGCTGAAAGACAGCGGATATATCTATGAGGTAATTGCCCAATGGAATAAGGCTGAAAAATACGGAGGGAAGGTATATTATTCTTTTCATGCTGTACCCGATGATATTTCAGCAGAAAATAATTCGGAAAATTAAAAGACGGGTTTTAAAACAGCCTGTACCTCACTTGCGGTACAGGCTGTTTTTGCCGGAATTTATAGATAAATCTGATGAACTATGATATACTACAGGATATAAAACAGACTGGAGAATTTTGATGAGAAAGCTTGTAATCGGGATATTGGCCCATGTGGATGCAGGGAAGACTACGTTGGCAGAAAGTCTGCTGTATCAGACCGGAAGTATTCGAAAGCTTGGCAGAGTTGACCATAAGGATTCTTTCCTGGATACCTATGAGCTGGAGAGGTCAAGAGGGATTACTATATTTTCAAAACAGGCGGAAATCGTATATGAGGATTTGAATATAACGCTGCTGGATACTCCGGGGCATGTAGATTTTTCTGCGGAGATGGAGAGAACCCTGCAGGTTTTAGACTATGCTATATTGGTAATAAGCGGCAGTGACGGCGTACAGGGACATACGGAGACCCTGTGGAGACTTCTTTATCGCTATAAGATACCGACCTTTTTGTTTATCAATAAGATGGATTTGGATGGGACGGACAGACAGGAGCTGTTGAAAGATATTAAAGAGGTGCTCCATGAGGGGTGCATTGATTTTAGTAATAGCCAGGGGCCTGAATTCATGGAGAACCTGGCTGTTTGTGATGAAAAAATATTGGAGTATTATCTTGAGCATGGAAGAATTGAGACAGAGGACATTGCCCGGCTGATATTTGGCAGGAAAGCATTCCCCTGTTATTTTGGCTCCGCCCTGAAACAGGACGGGGTAGAGGAACTGCTAAAGGGACTTGGAACCTACACGTTTAGTAAAACATATCCGGAGGATTTCGGAGCAAAGGTATACAAAATTGCCAGGGATGAGCAGGGAAACCGTCTTACCTATATGAAGATTACCGGGGGCAGCCTGAGGGTAAAGATGCCGCTTAGCAATCGTAAAAATCAGCAAAAAGCCCATGATGCCATGAAACCGGAGGATTTAACGAAAGAATCCGAACCGGCGGACATATGGGAAGAGAAGGCGGACCAGATACGGC
>JAEZXP010000155.1 GCA_023419655.1 Bacillota bacterium
GCCTTGTCCTCCTTGCCCGGCCTGTCCTGAGCCAAAGGTTGAATATGTGCCGTACCCTGTAAGAGTGCCGATTCCTTGTCCCGCAACGAGAACAAGGGTCGTATACCGGAAGATAGTCGTGGAAGAAAAGGCTAAGAACTGCCAGGTTATACCCGGCAAAATTATGGGCTGTATATGGGGCTGCAGCTGTTGCAGCGGTCACGATTATCTGGTAAAGCTATATACAATCTGCGATGAAAGAAAAACTATGATTTATTGTGAAAGGGTAAGTTCATGCGGCTGCTTTGAATTTTGTGTTCCCTATGACGGATATTATGCCATAGAGGTTTGTCCGGACAAATTATCAAAAGGCAGCGCATATTGTAAGCCGATGATGACGCTAAAGAATGTGGGTGTATCCAATCTAAGGGTATTATGCTAGCTGAAAATTAAGAGAATGAATTAATCATATGAAGATGGACGGAGCTTCTGTTACTTGCCTGCGGAAGCTCCATCTATTATAATGGGATAGTAACGCTGATATGGATAGAAAGGATGGTTGTTATGACAAAGACATATATTTTTCTTGCAGATGGTTTTGAAGAGATAGAGGCATTAACGGTAGTTGATTTACTTAGAAGAGCAGGAATCGGGATATCCATGGTCTCTATAACAGGAAGCCTGAATGTCACCGGCTCCCATAACATCAGTGTGGCAGCGGATGTTTTATTTGAAGAGGCCGATTTTGATGATGCCGATATGCTGATACTGCCCGGCGGAATGCCCGGTACAGCCCACCTGATGAATCATGAGGGACTGGACAGGCTCTTAAAGAAATTTAATAAGGATAAAAAGCGTATCGCAGCCATATGTGCGGCGCCAAGCGTGCTGGGAGGCAAAGGATTGTTGTCAGGAATAAAGGCAACCTGTTATCCCGGTTTTGAAAGTAAACTAACGGACGGTATAGCGGTAGACCAGGATGTAGTGGAGGACGGGCATATTATTACCTCAAGAGGAATGGGAACGGCAATCGATTTTTCGCTGTCTATTATAAGAAATCTGATGGATGAGGACAGAGAAAAAAATATAGCCGGTCAAATCATGTACAAGCATTACATGTAAGGTACTATCGGTGTCCATAGGGCCGTATTTTTCTTCGCAATGCAAGAAGGCATATTAAATTGGGAATTGCCATAAATGCATTAATAAAATCCGTAAGCTCCCAGACAAGCTTCATAGACATAATGGAACCGATAAAAATCATAAGAATATAGCATAGCCGGTATGTGTTAATACTGGATTTGCCAAATAAATATTCAACCGCTTTTTCACCAAAATAGGACCAGCCGATTAAGGTTGCAACAGCAAAGGCTATCAGCGATATTCCAAGTATAACTCTTCCAAAGGGAATTGGTGCAAAGGCGGCAGTAGTCAGCTCTGCAAAGGAATAACCATTTGCAGATGCCGGATTTTTTATGAGATTCGTTACAATGACAAGTCCGGTTATGGCACACATCACAACCGTATCCCAAAACGTAGCACTCATAGAGATTAAAGCCTGCCTTTCAGGATGGGAGGTTCTGGCTCCGGCGGCGGTAATGGCTGCTGACCCCAGACCGGCTTCGTTCGTGAACAGACCTCTGGCTATTCCGTACCTGGCAGCCAGCTTCAGACTTCCGCCGATAAAGCCGCCCGCAACGGCAGCGGGAAGCCTGGAGGGAAGGAAGGCGGAGCGTATAATCATCCGGATACCCGGCAGAAGGTAGCTATGATTGAGTATTAATATGATAATACATGAAAATAAATAGAAAAATCCCATGGCAGGTACCAATCCGGTGCAGATTTTCCCGATGGATTTTATGCCTCCGACAATGACCATTCCCACAACCACTGCAATAATGATTCCGACGGTATATTCAGGGAATCCCCACAGGGTGTGGGCTGTCTCTGTGATTGCCCTTGACTGGGTGGAACAGCCAACCCCAAAGGAGGCTGCTAAGGTAAAGAAGCAGAAAAGGCCGGCCAGCCATTTCTTGCCCATACCATATTCCATAGCATACATTGGACCGCCTATATAGGTTCCGTCTTCGGTTTTTCTCCTGTACAGGACACCCAGAAAGCACTCGGCATAAGAGGTTGCCATTCCGAGAAGACCTGTAAGCCAGCACCAGAATATAGCCCCGGGGCCTCCAAGGGCAATGGCGGTGGAGATGCCGACGATATTACCTGTTCCGATGGTGGCGGCCAATGTGGCGGATAAGGCCGCAAATCCGCTGATGTCGCCTTCGGCAGAATCATCGGATTTTACGGATAGGCGTACGGCTTTTCCTACATGTTTTTGAATGCCTCTTAAATGAACGGTAAAATATATATGTACGCTAAAAAGCAGAATGGGCATAGGAATGCCCCATAGGAAACGATTGAGGTCAGATAAGATGGAAAGCATATTCAAACACTCCGTAATAAGGCTTTTTTATATCATATGATGAGGAACGGAAGGATAGTATTACAATAAATTTTAAGATATTATCTATACTAATTTTGATTCCATATAATTATTAATGTTCCAATTATCAAAAAAATATGATAAAATAGTACATATCTATATAAATATAATGAGGAGGTTATTTTTTATGAGAGGTAATCTGAAAAAGATATTAAGCCTTGTATTAATTTCTGCCATGTTATTATTTGCATTGACGGCTTGTGGGAAGAAGGGGGCTGACGACGGCGACAGCAAACCAACTACGGCACCCACTGCGCCAGCAGATAATAAAGGTGATGAGGGGGATGAGGAAATAACACCGACTCCGACTGAGGCACCGAAAGACCTTAAGGGAACTACAATTGTTATTGCTGACTGGTGGACGACCGACCCGAATCCTGAACCTACAAATAAGAGGGAAGAGGATACATTCAGGTACAGGGATGAGTTTATGGAGAAATACAATTTCACCCTAACCCGTCAAAATCTCGGTACATTCCAGGAGTATCAGGAAATTGTAGTTACTTCAATAATGGCAGGAGACCCTGCGGCCGATATATTTGTAATGCACGCAGAGCATATTGCAGCACCTTTGCAGCAGGGATTATTATATCCTCTGGAGACCTTGGAGAACTTTGATTTTACCGAGGAAAAATGGAATCCCCAGATAAAAGATATGATGACCATGGACGGACATGTATATGGAATGGCTACCGGAAGAATGGAGCCCAGATTGGGTATATTCTGGAACAAGAGATTATTCGAGGAAGCAGGACTGAATCCTGATTTACCTTATGATTTACAGGCAAAGGATGAATGGACTTGGGAAGCCCTTGAAGAGATTGCAAGAGTAACGACCCGCGATACCGATAATGACGGAACTCCTGATGTATATGGAATCGCCAGCTTCTCTAAGGACTTCTTCAGAGGCTGCGTATTCTCCAATGATGCCAGATTCATAGGCTATAAGGACGGTAAGTTCTACAATGCCACATCCGAGCCGAATTTCCTGGAAGCTTTGGAATGGGGCTGGAGCTTATATGAAAAAGGATATCATCATCCGCTGCCCGACCCTCAGGACAAATGGGACTGGTTTATCGCTACCTTCAAAGAAGGCAAAGTTGCAATGCAATGTGCAGAGCAATATAAGGTTAACACCTGGAAGGACATGGAGGATGATTGGGGATTCGTAATATTCCCGAAGGGACCGAAGGGTGAGATGATGACAGCCTTTACGGAGAACACAATCGTAATGCCGAATAATCTGGATAAAGACAGAGCAGAAGACGTAGCGTTTGCATATAACTTATATACAGAGATTACACCGGGATACGAGGAAGAGGATTGGCAGACACAGTATTATCCGTTATTCCGTGATGCCAGAGCAGTTGAAGAGACGCTGCCTTTATTCTATGAGCCTGAGCATGGTATGATTTCATTATTAGCCATGATACCTGGCATTGACTACGGTAATGTTACATATGATTTGGATGCAGGTGCACTGTCTCCCGCAGAATCGGTAGAGAAGGTTATGGCACAGTGGGCAGCCCATATTGCTGCTGCCAACGGTGAAGAAGTCACGGATTAATTCACATGGAATCGATATTGAATTCAAAGCGTATATAATTTAAACATTTAATAAAAAACAGAGTATTCTATAAACATGTCAGCTATCTGGATGTTGTTTGGGAATACTCTGTTTTTTGTTGTTTTTCATCTATATTCATAAAAACTCCCTATTTACTACGAATATTGACCATATTTTGATAAATTTTGTTACAAAATTGGGAATAAATATTGACAAATGTTTTATAATGGAATATATTGACAATAAATACAATATCAAAGGAAGGGGAGAAGTCATTATAATGGGTACAAATGAAATCGTAACAGAAAAAAGCTCCTTGGATGAAGAAGCTGTATGTGGATACTATTATTTATCAAGGGAGGTTTGCAAAAACATTATAATAACAGCCGGTTTGAGCGGTGTACATTCGGCACAGGCTGTTAAAGAAATCCGTTCAAAAATTTATAGAAAAAAAGAAATGGTGGGAGAAATCATGTCTATTTTGAAGAATATTAATGAAGATGTTATTTCATATTATGCGGGAGAGTTGGCTGAAAGCCTGGTATATGCTGCAGAAAGTGGAAAGGGTATGGAGATTGCAATAGGTTATCCGAAAATTCTTGTTATTTCGGTCAATTAATTTAATTTTGTAAAAATTTATATTAGGAGAAATAATTACCATAATAATATTTTCTTTATCTGTTAACAATATGATTACAGCAATACAAAAACAAAAATCACCTGCGGAGATATAAACCGCTGAACCTACAAGTTGATTTTGTTAATTGTTTGCTTTAACTATCATAACGGAGGTGAAAATTATGGCAAGTAACAATAATAGTGGTTCTAACAGAGTAGAAGTTCCTCAGGCAAGAGAAGCTCTTAATCGCTTTAAGATGGAGGTTGCTAACGAACTTGGTGTTCCTTTAAAGCAGGGTTATAATGGTGACTTAACCAGTAAGCAGAATGGTTCTGTTGGTGGAGAAATGGTTAAACGTATGATCCGCAGCCAGGAACAGGCTATGTCAGGTCAGTCCGGACAATAATAATAAATATCCGGCTTATGCCGACAATAAAAAAGACGGTGTCAGGCACCTTAGTGTGCCGGCACCGTCTTTTTTTATCAAAAATCTATTTAGAATAAATCTTTTCAAATAATAATAACATATGTTAATATAAATTAAGAAATTTGCGGATGAGTATCAGCAATGAAATCATGAATAAGGAAGGAATATGATTATGGGTAAATATTTTGGAACGGACGGCTTTCGGGGAGAAGCCAATGTGGATTTGACAGTAGAACATGCATACAAGGTAGGAAGGTTTTTGGGACACTACTACGGTAAAGAACATAAAGCGAATATTGTAATAGGAAAGGATACAAGAAGGTCCAGCTATATGTTTGAATATTCTCTTGTAGCCGGATTGACAGCCAGCGGAGCAGACGCTTATCTGCTTCATGTAACGACCACACCCAGCGTATCCTACGCAGTCAGAACCGAAGGCTTTGATTGCGGAATAATGATTTCAGCAAGCCATAATCCCTATTATGACAATGGAATAAAGATTATTAACGGCAGCGGACAGAAGTTGGAAGCTGAAATAGAGGAATTAATTGAAGCCTATATAGACAGCAGTGAGGACACAATACCTTTTGCGACAAGAGAGAATATCGGTAAGACAGTGGACCATGCAATCGGCAGGAACCGCTATATTGGATACCTGATTTCTTTGGCAACCCGTTCTTTCCAAGGCAAAAGGGTCGGTCTTGATTTGGCTAACGGTTCGGCGACATCTGTTGCAAAAGGGGTATTTGATGCGATTGGTGCAAAAACCTATGTAATAAACGGAGACCCGGACGGAACCAATATTAATAGAAACTGCGGCTCTACACATTTGAAGGATTTGCAGAAATTTGTTGCCCAACATAAGCTGGATGTGGGCTTTGCCTATGACGGTGATGCAGATAGATGTTTGGCAATCGATGAAAATGGCAATATTATTGATGGAGACCTGATTATGTACATATGCGGTGTATATATGAAGGAAAGAAATGAGCTGGAAAATAATACGGTCGTTACCACCGTTATGTCGAACATGGGATTATATAAAGCCTTTGATAAGAAGGAAATTAATTATACACAGACAGCAGTAGGAGATAAATACGTATATGAGAATATGCTGGCAAATGGACATTCCCTGGGAGGAGAAAATTCCGGTCATATTATATTCAGTAAGCATGCTTCCACCGGAGACGGTATCCTGACGTCATTAAAGATTATGGAGGTAATGCTTGAGAGCAAATTATCTTTGTCCGAGCTTTGTAAGGAAATCACGATATTTCCCCAGCTGTTGGTAAACGTAAGGGTTAAGGATAAAAAGGCAGTCGGTGAGGATGTTGTAATAACAGAGCTTGTATCCAGACTTGGAAATGAGTTGGGGAAGGACGGCAGAATACTTGTGCGGGAAAGCGGAACCGAGCCTGTAATCCGTGTAATGGTAGAGGCAAAGACGGATGAGCTGTGCAGGGATACGGTAGAGCAGGTAGTTGCAAAAATCAAGGAGCGGGGTCACGGGGCAGCTGAATAGAGAAACTACTATTATAATACCGGCACAGGCGGCTTGCCGCAGCAGAAAATAAAATATAGTATTTACAGAATTACTATGTTATAATATCCAAGATAAGCAGATAAGTAACATAATCATGTTATGGTAAAATGTATTGTTTTGCTTGGATAAATGTATAAATGGTACATAATACAAGGAGGATTTCAAAAAAATGAGTTTACAAGTTGAAAAATTAGAAAAAAATATGGCAAAGCTTACGATAGAGGCTTCTGCAGACGAATTTGCAAATGCTATCCAGAAAGCATACCAGAAGAATAAGGGCAAAATGAATGTTCAGGGCTTCCGTAAAGGAAAGGCACCTCTGGCTATAATAGAGAAGATGTATGGAGTGAGTGTTTTTTACGAGGATGCCGCCAATGAGATTATTCCGGAGGCATATGAGAAGGCAGCCCTTGAAAGCGGCCTTGAGATTGTATCAAGACCGGAGATTGATGTTGTACAGATAGAGAAGGGCAAGCCTTTTATCTTTACAGCAGAAGTTGCCGTTAAGCCGGAGGTTACGCTTGGCAAATACAAGGGTATCGAGATAGAAAAGCGTGAGGCTGATGTAACGGACGAAGAGGTGATGGCGCGCATTGAAAAGGAAAGAGACCAGAATTCCAGAATGATAACAGTGGATGACAGGCCGATTCAAATGAATGACATTGCTGTAATTGATTTTGAAGGTTTTGTCGATGGGGTTCCGTTTGAAGGCGGTAAGGGAGAGGGATATTCACTAACGATTGGTTCCCATTCCTTCATTGATAATTTCGAGGACCAGTTGATTGGAAAATCTCTGGGAGAAGAGTTGGATGTAAACGTAACCTTCCCTGAAGAATATCATGCGAAGGATTTGGCAGGAAAGCCCGCTCTTTTCAAGGTTAAGATTAATGAAATCAAAGTCAAGGAGCTTCCTGAGCTGGATGATGATTTTGCACAGGAGGTATCCGAATTTGATACCCTGGATGAATACAAGGAAAGTATTAAGGCTTCCATAAAGGAAGAAAAAGAGAAGGAATTAAAGACAGCCAAGGAAAACGAGATTGTTGACAAAATTATTGAAGACGCGGCAATGGAGATTCCGGACCCGATGGTAGAATCACAGGTCAGACAGATGGCGGATGATTTTGCACAGAGAATGCAGTATCAAGGCTTATCCATGGAGCAGTACTTCCAGTTTACAGGAGCAGATGCCCATAAATTCTTTGACAGCTTAAGACCGCAGGCTATAAAGAGGATTCAGAGCCGCCTTGTTCTCGAGGCCATTGTTAAGGCAGAGAATATCGAGATTACGGAGGAAGAGTTAGAAAAGGAATTGACAGAGATGGCTTCCATGTACAAGATGGAGCTTGATAAATTAAAAGAGCTTATTGGTGATAAGGAAAAAGAGCAGATTGAGGCAGATATTGCAGTTCAAAAAGCAGTTGACCTTGTTGCTGCTGCAGCTGTTGAGGTATAACAGCGACCCTATAGAAAAAGGAGGATATCGAGATGAGTTTAGTACCTTATGTAATAGAGCAAACCAGTCGTGGTGAGAGAAGCTATGATATATTTTCAAGACTGCTAAAGGAAAGAATTATATTTCTGGGTGAGGAAGTGAATGACGCGACAGCCAGCTTGATTGTGGCGCAGCTGCTTTTTTTGGAATCCGAAGACCCCGGAAAGGATATAAACTTTTATATTAATAGTCCCGGCGGCTCTGTAACCGCAGGTATGGCAATTTATGATACCATGAACTATATCAAATGTGATGTTTCTACCATCTGTATCGGTATGGCAGCAAGCATGGGAGCGTTCCTGCTGTCAGGCGGAACAAAAGGCAAGAGATTTGCACTGCCCAATGCAGAAGTAATGATTCACCAGCCGTCAGGCGGAGCCAGAGGACAGGCGACAGATATTAAGATTGTTGCGGATAACATCATTAAAACCAGAACAAAGATTAACGAGATATTAGCTGCAAATACAGGAAAGCCATTGAGTGTAATCGAAGTCGATACCGAAAGAGATTTTTATATGAGTGCTGAAGAAGCACAAAAATATGGTATTATCGATGGTATTTTATCTCCCAGATAATGGCCGCCATGTTTTGCATGATTCAGAAAATGAGGTGAAATATCAATGGCAGGAAAAGTAGATGACCGAAAGCAGCTGAGATGCTCCTTTTGTAATAAGACACAGGACCAGGTCAGAAAATTGATTGCCGGACCGGGAGTATACATCTGTGATGAATGCATAGAGATATGCAGTGAAATTATTGAAGAGGAGTTTGATGGAGCACCGATTGCGGATACAGACATTAATCTGCTAAAGCCGGCGGAAATCAAGAGCTTTTTGGACCAGCATGTAATCGGACAGGATGAAGCGAAAAAGGTATTATCCGTTGCGGTTTATAATCATTATAAGAGAGTATTGGCGGATAAAGACCTGGATGTGGAGCTTCAAAAGAGCAACATACTGATGATAGGGCCTACAGGCTCAGGAAAGACATATCTGGCACAGACCCTGGCAAAGTTGCTGAATGTACCTTTTGCCATTGCGGATGCTACAGCCTTGACAGAGGCCGGCTATGTCGGTGAGGATGTGGAGAACATCCTGTTAAAAATTATTCAGGCTTCTGATTTTGATATCGAGCGTGCCCAATATGGAATTATATATATTGACGAGATTGATAAAATCACAAGAAAATCCGAGAACACATCCATTACAAGAGATGTATCGGGAGAAGGTGTACAGCAGGCGCTGTTAAAAATACTGGAGGGAACAGTGGCATCTGTTCCGCCGCAAGGTGGCAGAAAGCATCCTCATCAGGAATTTATACAGATTGACACAACCAATATTCTGTTTATCTGCGGAGGAGCCTTTGACGGCCTTGAGAAGATAATTGAATCCAGAATTGGTAAGAAGTCCATCGGATTTAATGCGCAGATTGCTGAAAAGAATAAGAACAATGTCGGAGAGCTGTTCCGCCAGTCCATGCCCCAGGATTTGATTAAATTCGGTCTTATACCTGAATTCGTAGGGCGTGTGCCGGTATGTGTTGCCTTGGATGCACTTGATGAGGCAGCCCTGGTACGGATATTGACAGAGCCGAAGAACGCAATAACCAAGCAATATAAGAAATTATTCGAGATAGATGGGGTTGAGCTGGAGTTTGATGAGGGTGCCATCGAAGAAATCGCCAGCAAGAGCTTTAGCAGAAAGATAGGAGCCAGAGGACTTCGGGCAATTATGGAATCCTCAATGATGGATGCTATGTTTGAAATCCCGTCGGACAGCAATATTGTTAAATGCATTATTACAAGGGAAGTCATACTTGGCAAAGAAAAGCCCAAGCTTGTCATGGCTGAAGAAGGTGTGGTCAGAAAGCCCTCGATAAAACGGTCTTCAAAAAAGAGCAAAGGTGAAATTGCTTAGAGACAGATATCAGAGATAATTATACGAAGGAGCACCGGTATTCTTTCACACCGGTGCCCCTTTTAAATATTCATCGCGCAGGAGGTGAAAGTTATGGTAATAAAGAATGTGAATCTTGAAACGATATGTGGAATCACCAGTGATTTTCCTGAGAACGATAAGCCGGAGATTGCCTTTGCCGGTAAGTCGAACGTGGGAAAGTCTTCCTTAATTAATACGCTTATGAACCGGAAATCCCTGGCCCGAACCTCATCGCAGCCCGGTAAGACCCAGACAATTAATTATTACAATATCAACGATGCTTTGTATTTTGTGGACCTTCCGGGATACGGCTATGCAAAGATTGCAGAGGTTGTGAGAGAGAAATGGGGTAAGATGGTGGAGCGGTATCTGATGAGCTCGAAGCAGCTTAAGGTTATATTTCTTCTTATTGATATCCGCCATGAGCCATCCCAAAATGACAGAAATATGTATGAGTGGATTGTATATCACGGTTTTATGCCTGTTATTGTTGCCACTAAGATGGATAAACTCAAAAGAAGTCAGGTTGCCGGTCATGTAAAAATGATAAAAGAAGGTATCGGGGCAAGACAGGATACAAAAATATTCCCCTTTTCCTCATTGACGAGACAGGGGAAGGATGAAATCTGGGCTTATATTGAGGAAGCCTGCGGATTATTGAACTAATTTAATAAAGATGACATCAGATAGGTATAGATATCCGAGCTTTTTGCATTCCAGTTATTGCACATGGTGACCGCCTCTTCCTCAGTAGGAACACTGAGAGTCAGGTCAATAATATGGGTGTCTCTTTCAATTACACTAAGCCGCACAGAGAACTCACCCTTTTTTATCTGTCTGTAATCAGAAGGAGAGGATACCTCCTCTTTCAGTTTGTATTTGTTCTCGATAAGATATTGGTCAATATCCTCTTTGATTCCCGGAGAAACCAGATTGTCAAAGAATAGAAGCGTCTCTTTTCCGCTGTCGGTAATCATATAAAGCGAACTGTTGCGTATGGTTTTTGCAGCGATGTATTCATCATCCAGAAGCTCTGAAATTGCCCTTTGGATATTGAAATAATTGGTGTATTCTTTTTCCAGAATAAATGCCGTCAGCTGTGCATTGGACAACGGAAAATCAACGCGGCTTAGAATATAGAGTATCATTAATTTATAAAGCATAAAGGTATCGGTTCCCATAGTAGCATCTCCTTATGTGTAATATTTTCCCTGCCAGGAATCTCTTTCTTTCATTGTATGGTGGAGTGTATTCAGTACCAGCCTTTTGTTGCCGCTCCAAAGAGGAGCCAGCAGAATTTCCTTCGGCCCGTCTCCTGTGAGCCGGTGAATTACCAGCTCCCGGGGCAGATGTTCAAGACAGCTTATTACCAGGCTGATATAATCCTCCATAGACAATACGGCACGGTATTCCGGCAATTTATCCTCCAAGTAGAGTCTGCCAAGCTCTGTGCCGTCCAGTATATGCATTAGTTGCAGCTTGATGCCCTGAATCAGTCCAAGGTCAGAAAGCCCGCCTATATATTCCATGGTTTTTAAGATATCATCTTTTGACTCTCCCGGCAACCCAAGAATAGTATGAACAATTACAGGAATACCTGCAAGGCGAAGCTTACCGACAGCCTCTTCAAATACCGCAAGCTCATATCCCCGTCTTATCCACCTGGCCGTATCCTCATGGGATGTTTGAAGTCCAAGTTCAATCCAGACAGGTTTTATAGAATGAAGCCGTCTCAATAAGGAAAGGACATCCTCTCCCAGGCAGTCAGGCCGGGTTGCGATGGAAAGAACGGCAATATCCGGATGGCGGATAGCCTCTGTGAATATCCGTTCAAGATAAGCAACAGGGGCATGGGTATTGGTAAAGGCTTGAAAATAAGCGATATATTGTGTAGAATGATGATAAGGAAGCTTCTTTTCAACCAGCTTTTTGGCTTCCTCAATCTGATTCGCCACGGGTATAGAGGCGGCGGGACTAAAATCCCCGGAACCTCCCTTGCTGCAGAAGATACATCCGCCGGTACCGATGGTGCCGTCTCTGTTCGGACAGCTCATGCCGCCATTTAGAGAAAGCTTATATAATTTTTTGCCGAAAGTACTTTTTAATTCATAATCCAGAGAGTGATATCTTTTACCCTCCCAGAATCGGTTATCTTTGATTTCATATGGCATACGGTTTACCTGATTAATAATTATAGTGGATAATAGTAATCATAGCATTGGCAGGGTATGAAATCAAGAGATACATAAAACGCTTTTAAATGAAAATATTTTACTTTCTGCACAAAAGGGTGTATAATAAGGATAAGCATAACCCGAGGATAACGAATCCTTCGCAAATTTTCTATATCATATCTGTCCCCCATACTCCAATCCAGACAAGAATCCGATAAATAACCAAAGGAGCTGAATTTATGGAAATTATATATGATTCAATGACTCTTATTAAATTAAGAGAGCACGCAAAAGAAAAAGGAATGAAGAACATTACTTCGCTTAAAAAGAGTGAATTGATAGAAGCATTAAAGGCTTATGATTTGGGTGAAACTACCAAGGATAACCATACAGAAGACAATAATAGTGAAACGGCTCCCGTTCCTCATAAGGAGGATAAAAGACAGTCTGGCCATTCGGAGATGGAGCAGCTTGACAGCGGTGAAACCAAGGAGGGAATTCTTGAGGTTTTGCCGGATGGGTATGGCTTTATACGATGTGATAACTATCTTCCCGGTGAAAATGATGTCTATGTATCTCCCGCTCAGATAAGAAGGTTTAATCTTAAGACCGGTGATATTGTTATGGGAAATACCCGGGTTAAGAGCCAGAGTGAGAAATTCTCCGCCCTGTTATATATCAAGTCGGTCAATGGATTTCATCCCGGTGAGGCGGGGAGGCGTCCTAAATTCGAGGACCTTACACCGATTTTTCCAAATGAGCGTATACATCTGGAAACGCCCGGCGTAGGTGTTGCCATGCGTATGGTGGATTTGATTTCTCCTATCGGAAAAGGACAAAGAGGAATGATTGTGTCCCAGCCAAAGACAGGAAAGACGACCCTGCTAAAGCAGATTGCCAAGGCAGTAACAAGAAACCATCCGGATATGAAGCTTATTATCCTTCTGATTGATGAAAGACCGGAGGAGGTTACGGATATCAAGGAGTCCATAGAGGGCAGGAATGTGGAAGTTATTTATTCCACCTTTGATGAGCTTCCCGATAATCATAAGCGGGTATCGGAGATGGTTATCGAAAGAGCCAAGCGCTTAGTCGAGCACAAGCAGGATGTTATTATATTATTAGATAGTATTACAAGGCTTGCAAGAGCCTATAACCTGACAGTACAGCCCAGCGGCAGAACTTTATCCGGCGGTCTTGACCCGGCAGCCTTATATATGCCGAAGAAGTTCTTTGGTGCAGCCCGGAACATGAGAGAAAAAGGAAGTCTTACCATTCTTGCAACCGCACTGGTGGACACCGGCAGCCGTATGGATGATGTGGTATTTGAAGAATTTAAGGGAACCGGCAATATGGAACTGGTTCTTGACCGCGGATTATCTGAAAAACGAATCTTCCCGGCGATTGATTTGCCAAAGTCCAGTACAAGACGAGAGGACCTGCTGCTTACCCAGCCCGAGCTGGAGGCCATCTATCTGATGAGAAAGGCCCTTAACAGCATGAAATCAGATGAAGCTCTCGAGAGAATTATCGACATGTTTATACGGACAAGAACGAATGCCGAGTTCATCGAGATAATCAAAAAGACAAAAATTGTTTTTTAGCTATCCCCATATCCATTAAATAGATGAAAGCCTCTGGCCTGTTTATTCACAGAACCGGAGGCTTTCGCGTCAGAAGCGGATTCATTGCCGCCGGACGGAATATATTCTAAATTGTTTTTTGGGTATTGCAAAGAAAAAATAGCTATGCTATAATTAGTAAGCTGTTTATAAATCGGGATTATTATAGATATAAATATAAGTAGATTTAGTAGTGAAGAGGTGAAATCATGAAAACAGAATTACATCCTAAGTATTTTCAGGCAAAGGTAGTTTGCAACTGTGGGAATGAATTTGTGACAGGCTCAACAAAGGAAGAAATCCGTGTTGAGATATGCTCCAAATGCCATTCATTCTATACAGGTCAGCAAAAGACTGCTGCAGCCCGTGGCGCAATTGAGAAGTTTAACCGTAGATACGGTATTAATCAGGACAACAATTAGGGCACTTTTATAGAGCGTAAAAAATCGGGTTGAGGTTTACTTCCTCAGCCTGTTTTTCAATCCGCATAACTCATACAACTAAGAACTTGTGGATGAATCCGTTTGTTTATCCGCTTGTATGCACTTAGGAAAATCATAAGAAAGGCTCGGGATAAAAATGAAACCATCCGGTATTGGGGGAATGGCTGTTATTGAAGGCGTTATGATGAAGAACAAGGATGAATACGCCATAGCAGTTCGAAAACCAAACAATGAAATTATTGTTGATAAGAAAAAGCATAAAGATTTTGCGGAAAAGGTAAAATTGTTTAAGCTTCCTATCTTTAGAGGTATACTGGCATTTGTTGATTCGATGGTAGTGGGTATTAAGGTGTTGAATTTTTCGGCGAGTTTTTTTGAAGAGGAAGAGGAAGCAGCTGAAAAGGAAAAGAAGGATGTATCCGAGAAGGGTAATGCTTTACTGATGGCATTGGCTGTAATCGCATCGCTGGCAATCTCCATCTCTTTGTTCATGGTATTGCCGGTATTGGTATCAAATCTTTTTGCCAAGCGGATAGACAGTATTTTCGTACTATCTTTAATGGAGGGTATTCTAAGACTTGTTATTTTTATTGGTTATATTCTGCTGGCCTCTCAGATGAAGGAAATAAAAAGAGTATTTATGTATCATGGTGCGGAGCATAAGACCATTAATTGCCTTGAGAATGGTTTTGAACTTACCGTTGAAAATGTAAAGTGGCAGTCAAAAGCCCATAAGCGCTGCGGCACCAGTTTCATGCTGCTGGTTATGCTG
>JAEZXP010000164.1 GCA_023419655.1 Bacillota bacterium
CTGGACAATATATTTCATCATTTTTCATATAATTATCTTTATGGAACATATATATTACAAATGGAATTTATAGATAGACGACCTACTTAAACATAAATAGAGAGGATTAGGAATGAAAATATTGGCGAAATTTACGAAAAAGGATCTTTGGAGCATACCGAACATTCTATGTTATATAAGGTTTTTATTGATACCGGTGTTTGTGGTGCAATATATCAAAGCACAGGAGCCAAGGGAGTATATACAGGCGGCGGGAATCGTTCTTGCATCCGGGCTTACTGATTTTCTCGACGGATTTGTGGCAAGAACCTTCAATATGATAACGGAATTTGGCAAGCTTATCGACCCATTGGCAGACAAAATGACGCAGGCAGCTTTAATATTCGTGCTCATCGTAAAGATTAAGTATATGTACCTGCTGATGATTCTTTTTGTTGTAATGCAGTTGTTTATGCTGGTGGCAGGTCTGGCGATGCTGAAAAAAGGCAGACGGCTGGACGGTTCAAAATGGTTTGGCAAGGTGTCGACAACGGTATTTTATGCCGTTATGCTGGTACTGGTTGCGCTGCCAAGATTGCGTCAGACAACAGTAAACATACTTATGCTGGTATGCGGGGCTTTTCTTGCACTATCATTTGCATTGTATGTAAGGGAATATGTAAGGATGTACAAAGAGGTTAAGCAGGACGAAAGAGTCCGTACCATTAAAGGATAAAATTAAGATGTAAAGATATCAAAATATAAAAAGGCTGTGGTAAAGTATAGGCGGGTGCAGGATATAATCATAATGTGCACCTTTGTATGTTTTACCACAGCTTTTCTTAAATTCTGTTATTTTATTTTCTGTTTGCCATGAATGTCCGCATCATTTCAAATTGGGCCTTATCCTTTGAAGACATATTCTTAGTAAGGATTTCCACCATAAAATCACTCTCGTCCTTAGTAAAACTGAGATTTTGCTCCTGCATCTTTTTATTGGTATTTATGATAAGAGGAAGTAATTTATCCATGGGTTTTCCTTCCGCTTCCTTAACCAGCTCCATCAGAATCTTCAGCTTGCGGGGGTCTATGTTCTTCATTCTGGAATTATTATTTGATGATGTATCAGCCATAAGCTCACTCCTTATTATTATTCGGGTTGCTACTATCATCATATGACATGGAACCGAAAAGCATTCTTAAGTTTTCAAAAGTGCCCATCTGTTCAGGGGGTATCATAGACTTTAAAGATTCAAACATACTGTTGTTATTGCCTGAGGCAGTATCACTGCCCGGTATGGTATCGCTGCCGGATATATTATTGCTGTCGGATACATTGTCATTGCCTGTGTCATCTGCCAATGCTTTATCAGAATACAAACTATAATAATCTCCCTTATCCGGATACTCTTCATCCGTATACAGATTATTGTAGTCTGGCATGGAATCCCTGTGTTCATCTATATCATCAGAATTTAAATCACCATCACCATCTGAAAAGGATGCAGCATTGAAATCATTACCGAAAATAGAAGAAAAATCAAAGCCTGAAAAGCTGTCAGCACCGCCGCCTGAATCATTCTCATCAGAAGCACCGCCGCCAAAGCCCTCAAAACCTTGCATTGTTTTCATGGCCTCCATATAAGTGTTATACATCTCAAACATTCTCTTTGTCTGGAATATACTCAGTATCCTGTCTACAAAAGGCCGCTCTTTTTCATTGCATTTTGGCCGGATGGTGTTCAATAAGGCCTCCATATCCATCTTCTCATCTTCAAAGCTGCAGGCAGTTACATCATTTGTTCTATAGTTGCGCAGGCAAACAATCAACTCATAGAGCTTTACGAGCAAATCCAAGGTTAGCTTTGATTTCGTGTTCACATGGGGTAGCGCACTTCTTAGAATTTCAGTTGTATGAAGAATGCTGTCTTCTGCCATAGCTTCTCCCATCGTATGTACTCATTATAGTATATTCATGGGAGATTCATTCATGCAAACGAAGTTTGCGTCTTTATTCAGGATAGTTAAGATGCTCATCATCAATGGGATACAATACCTCGTCCAGATAACGTTTGGCAAAGTGCTTTGCCATCGAAAGATTCATATCCGAATAATTACCGCAGTTTATAGCAGTCGCACCGGGTATATCCCCTTCAAAATCACGGATAAATTCGAACATCTCCGTTACCAGCGGCAGAATATCCCGTGAGAGATAGTTACCGCCCAGAAGAAGATAAAAGCCGGTACGGCAGCCCATGGGGCCAAAGTATATAGTTTTATCAGCGAATTCATTGTGATTTCTAAGGTAGGTAGCTCCCAGATGTTCAATCGTATGAATCTCTCCTGTAAGCATTACAGGCTCAAAGTTCGGCCTTGTAATACGAAGGTCAAAGGTAGTGATGGGTTCCTTGCCTATTTGGTCCTTCCTGGATACATAGATTCCGGGAAGAAGTTTCATATGATTAATTGTAAAGCTTGCAATCTGTTTCATTCTTTCCTCCGTTTCTGCACAGCCGCATAAATAGATGCGGTATTATTCTGATTCTATATAATTTATTTTATCATAGATGCTGCTTCTTGTCTTGTACTTATCTCTATCTTGACAGGACCGCCGG
>JAEZXP010000018.1 GCA_023419655.1 Bacillota bacterium
GCATGCATCGCCGCCGTATTTCAGGATTACAAATTGTTCAACTTCTCCATTCAGGAGAATATCACCTGCAAACCGGCTGCCGAAGAGGATGAGAAAGCATACAGAATCCTTGAGGAAGTAGAGCTTAAGGATAAGGTGGATTCACTGTCCAATGGCATAAGAACGCTCTTTGGCAAGGAATATGATACGGAGGGTGTGGAATTTTCAGGAGGTCAGGCACAAAAGGTCGCCATTGCAAGGGCGCTTTATAAGGATGCTTCATTGGTAATTCTGGATGAGCCCACCTCTGCCCTTGACCCGCTTGCGGAGGCTGAAATTTATGAGAATTTCAACAACATGGTTGGTGACAAAACCGCCATATACATATCCCACCGGATGTCATCCTCGGTATTTTGTGATAGAATATTAGTTATTAATAACGGTCATATTGAGGCCTATGATACCCATAAGAAGCTTATGGAGAATACGGAGGGGCTTTATTACAAGCTTTTTAATTCCCAGGCTGAAAACTACAGGGTGTCGGGAGCGTAATAATAAGATACCATATTAAGGTTAGGGAGGGATAATACTTGAGTAAATCAGAAATGACATCACTGGAACGGGTACTGGCGGTGATATCAAAAAAAGATTTTGATGTTTTTCCGGCAATCAGCCCGACAGCGGTTGTTACCGAAGAGTCCATGCGGCTGGCTAAGGCATATTATCCCTCGGCTCATACAGACCCGGGGGAGATGGCAAGCCTCGCCGCAGTGGGTCATGATTATTTTGGATTTGATACCATTTCGCCGTATTTTTCAGTCCATTTGGAAGCGGCTGCTCTTGGGTCACAGGTTGACTGGAGTGATATCAATAACACCCCGAAAGTAATTAAAAAGGCCATGAAAAAAATCGATGATTTTCAGCTGCCCGCTTCCTTTTTAAGCCGTAAGGAATTCCAGGCATTGATTAAAGCGTGCAGGATACTTAAGAAGCGTTATGGCAATACCGTGGCAGTAGTGGGGAAGGTAATCGGTCCGTGGACCCTTGCCTATAATCTGTACGGCGTGGAAAACCTGATTTTGGATACCATATTGGAGCCGAAAAAGACAAAACAGCTGATTAATGAACTGGCGGTCATTCCGATTGAATTTGCGAAAGCACAGTTTGAGGCAGGAGCGGATATGATAACCTGGGCGGAGCATGCCACATCGGATTTGGTCAGTGCCCAGATTTATGAAGAATTTGTTATGCCGGTTCACAAACGGGCATCCTTTAGCCTTCAAAAGCATGGACCGGTGATTTTGCATACCTGCGGGAATGTTATGGACAGGCTTAAGCTTATCGCCCAGACCGGCTTTAAGGTGTTCCATATGGATTCAAGAAATGATATCGAAAAAGCAATGGAGATAGCCGGAGACAGCATTATGCTGACCGGATGCGTCAACAACCCGATTACGCTGGCACAGGGCACACAAAGTATGGTCAGAAGCGAGGTTAAGTCAAATCTTAGAAGCGGAATCAAATTAATCGCTCCTGAATGTGCGATTCCCTGCAATGTACCTGCCAATAATCTCAAAGAACTGGTCAATACCGCCCACCGGTACAAGCCGGGAGATACGATTTAGTGTAAAAAGACCTTCAGGACAACCGTGCGGACAGCCGGATGACGGGCATGCCGGTATTAACCCAGGTCGCTGGAATTCTTATACCGGATATAGACCGCAAGCATTTTCACAACAAACGCATCCTGAAAACTGGTTGCAGGAGAAAGACCGGTAAGAGCCTTCAATTTCTCAAGCCGGGTGTTGATTGTATTGCGGTGAAGATGGGTGATTTCGGAGGTGGCAGAATAGTTCATACAGTTGTCCACATAGGCCTCTGCACAGTCAATCAGCTCGGTCATAATCTTTCCATCCCTGCGAAGAAGTTTATTCATAATAGGATACAATATCTTGTTAATTATCTGAGGATGTAGAAAGTGGCATACATTTTCAAACAACAGGTTTTCCAAAATATAAAGATGATAATCGGAGTAATTTCTTTGACCGATACTTATTATTTCAGAAGCCTCATGATAGCTCTTACTTAGTTCTGTGATTCCGTAGTATAGATTGCCGTATGCTATACAGAAGGAAAAAGCGGTGAACGAATTAAGGGCTTTTTCTATTTCCTCGCATATTTTATCCAGAGACAGGTAAAACCTTGAATAGTCATTGACAGGTATAAAGGACTTGATGACCGAAATTGTATTCCTGTCCAGACCCAGTACGATATCCTGCGAATTGAAAAATTTGTTCGTACTGATACGCTGTATGGCTTCGTTTCGAATCCGTTCCGCAGAGGATTGATAGCCAAGGTTCAGATTGATATTAAAATAGCTCGTCTGATAGTAATCCAGTTTGATGCATATAACGGCACGCAGCAGATGCGGGTCCATCTCGAGGTTCGTCATCATGGCAGAGACCTTCTCGGTGTCGACCTTGCCGGATAACAGCTGTTTCCCGATGATTGCCCGGTTGTCGGCAATCTCAAAGGTACTCTTGCTATATTCTTCATATTCCAATGCTGTTTCCAGGGAGGACCTTATGGTATTGCCAAGATTAACGGCAGTACCTGCCGGACCCCGCACGATGACCGTGCCGCAAAGCTCCTTGTTGAATAATACCGGAGTGCCGTACAGGACGATATTAGAATTGTCCTCTGCAAGGCTTTCTATTGTAGAAGGCCGCATGACCTGTACGATATACTGTGCGGTGCTGCTGTTGTCCCCAATACGTTTTTCATCGGTCGACGCCAATATCCGGGTGGTATTATCTGTGATATGGATGACAAAGGATTCAAAGGCATGTTTTGATAGTACATAATTCAAAAAATCAGTATTCATCAGCATAAAATATTCCTCCCATAAAACATATCGAACAAATTGACTATGTTATTATGGGTATTATATCATAAATTAAGCAAAATGCACATCCAATTTATAATAATTTTATATCGTCAAGATATAGGTGTTAAAAACGCATATAAATTTATCAAAATAAGCAAAAACATTGTAAAAAATAGCACAACAGGATGCTGACTGAAATATATGATATCTGATACAATAAATTCGGAGCATACAAGGTATTCCTAAATTATTTATGGGAGGTAAGTATATGTATCAAATTATTCTGTTAGTCGTTAGTATTGTTTTACTGGTAGTACTCATAACAAAG
>JAEZXP010000081.1 GCA_023419655.1 Bacillota bacterium
CATCCGGTGTTTCTCCCGGAAGTCCGATGATGATGTCCATGTTGATATTGTCATGGCCGGTATCTCTTGCCATATGGAAGGCCTCACATATCTGCTCTACGGTATGCCTTCTTCCTATCAAATCCAAAGTTCTTTGCTGCATTGTCTGGGGATTAATCGATATTCGGTCCACTCCCCATCTTTTTAAGACCCGCAGCTTCTCTTTTGTAATACTGTCAGGGCGTCCTGCTTCTACACAAAATTCCTTAACATAGGTAAAATCATAAAGCTCTCTTATAAGCCCCAATAAGCGGTCCAGCTGCTTTTCTGACAACGTGGTGGGTGTACCCCCTCCCAGATAGACCGTCGTCAGTCTTTTATCGGGAAAGCATGCCGCTCCATATCTGATTTCCGCCTCCAAAGCCTCCAGATAGCCCTCTACCAAGTCCGCATATTTTTCTACAGAAAATGAAGGAAATGAACAATATAAGCAGGTGCTCGGGCAAAAAGGAATGCCAATATATAGACTATATCCTTTTTTATAATCCAGTTCATGAAGAAGCTCTCTTTCCCGCCTGGCTATAAGGATACCGGTCGCTATCTTATCTCTGGAGCACAGATATTCCTTCTCCATCCTGCCATATACTTCATCATCCAGACCATCATCCAGCATCTTATAGATGAGCTTGGTCGGCCGGATTCCTGTTAGTATCCCCCATGGCAGTTCCTTTTTGCTAAGGGAAGAAAGCATCCTGTACAGATGACGCTTCATGGCATTCTTATATGCGGGCTTGTCTTTAACCGGGTCCAAGGTGCAGTCAGCAGTTAAGCGATGGCTTCTCCCATTGTTCTCTATAATAACAATGCTTATTCTATCCTTATCGAATTCCATCCCTATACAGCGAATCGTAATTCCCTCAACCGGCATATTATCCACGCTATCTATAACGCCGGAGACGGCAGCTGCATCAAATTCTTTTCCGATATCGGATAGCTTCTGCCCCTCCGGCAAATCCGATATCACGATTTCTTCTTCGGGATAAAAAGCCTTTACGATTGGGTGGACATCATTGTCGTATGCCCTGTCCGATAATATAATCTGAATCATGCTTTTCTCCATTCCTGTCGGTACACTGCATCTATTCTTAATAATTCCTTTCGTTCCATTACAGATATGGATTAAAGCTCCGTTCATGACCGATTGTTGAAGGTCTTCCATGACCGGGATATACCTCTGTATTCTCCGAAAGTACCATAAGCTTGTTATGGATAGACTCTATCAGGGTCTGGTGGTTCCCTGTAGGAAGGTCGGTTCTGCCTATGCTCTCAAAGAACAGCGTATCCCCGGCAAATAACATTTCTTCCTCCCGAAGATAATAGCATACGCCTCCACCGGTATGTCCGGGTGTATAGATTGCCTGCAGCGGGAATCCTGCTGCCTGAAATTCCTCCTTGTCCTTAAGAAGAATATCCGGCTTAACCCTTACCTCTTCTCCCATATAGACGGATGCATTCAATTCAGGATTTCCTAAAAGCTCAGCCTCCGCCTCATGGGCATAGACAGGCGCATTCGTCCGCTTTCTAAGCTCGGGAACTGCCATTATATGGTCAAAATGACCGTGAGTAAGTAATATCGCCTTACACTCCAGGTCATTTTCTTTAAGATATTTTTCTATGGTATCTGCCTCATCTGCGGGGTCAATCACAATGGCTTCCTGTGAATTCGGGTAATTGACAATATAACAATTGGTACTTACCCTTCCCAGCACGAGTGTCTTCATATGAATTTTTCTCATTGCAATAACCATGCCTTTCTATTGTAAAATACCCCATAATGCCCGGATATGATTATTCCAAGGTATACAGAGTACAATGTTAACCGGTTTATCCCGCCGTACGTTCGATATCCAATACGCTTTCCACATTACGGATTTTTGATATAATCTCATTGAGCTGCTCCACGCCGTTAATTTCAAACCCGATGCTGATAGACGCCGTACCCTGCTTACTGGTTCTTACATTCATGGAGGTAACGTCAATCTTATTCTCTGTCAGCACCTTGGATATGTCCACAAGAACACCGGTCCTGTTATTGGCATATATCTTTATCTCAGCCGTATACACTCCCGACTCTTTTCCGTCCTGTACATCCCATTCGGCATCAAGAAGTCTTGCTCTGTCCTCCTCCGGCAGGTTTATCACATTAATACAGTCGGTCCGGTGGATGGATACGCCTCTTCCCCGGGTGACAAAGCCTATGATTTCATCACCGGGAACAGGACTGCAGCATTTTGAGAATCTTACTGCCAAGTCATGCATTCCTTTTACAACGATACCGCTCTTGGATTTTCTAGAAGGCAGCTTATGCTCCCTGCTATCTGTCACGGATTCGAGAATATTCTCATCGGTTACATCCAGCTTATTCTTTTTGCGGTATTCCTCATACAGCCTGTTAACAACCTGGCTTTCCTTTAATCCACCATGTCCTATCGCCGCCAGTATGGAATCCCAGTCCTTAAAGCCGTATTTTCTCATGATGACGCTGGTAAATTCCGGCTTCATCAAATCACTGAGCGTAATGTTCTTCTGCTTCGAGTAGCTTGCGACTAATTCCTTGCCCCGATTGATATTATCTTCCTTGAGAACGGATTTAAACCATTGATTAATCTTGTTCTTCGCCTGGGTACTCTTAACGATGGACAGCCAGTCCCTGCTGGGCCCCCTGGAATTCTGGGAGGTCATAATCTCAATCCGGTCACCGTTTTGAATCACATAATCAATCGGCACCAGCTTTCCGTTTACCCTGGAGCCTACCATCTTATTGCCGACCGCACTGTGAATGCTGTAAGCAAAATCAATTGTATTGGAGCCTGTGGGAAGGGTCTTTACATCTCCTGTCGGTGTAAATGCATATACGCTGTCCGAGAATAAGTCAAAGTCATTCTTTAATAGGCTTAAAAATTCCCTGTTATCAGAAAGGTCCCTCTGCCACTCCAGAACCTGCCGAAGCCAGGTAAGCTTCTCCTCTTCCGCATTGGTTCCCTTTCCTTCATTGCCCTCCTTGTACTTCCAGTGGGCAGCAATACCGTACTCAGCAGTTCGATGCATATCATAGGTTCTTATCTGTACCTCGAACGGCTGCCCCTCCGGCCCTATCAGGGTCGTATGAAGAGACTGGTACATATTCGGCTTTGGCATGGCAATATAATCCTTGAACCGGCCGGGAATCGGCTTATACATCTCATGGATTACCCCCAGAGCAGCATAACAATCCTTCAAGGAATCTACAATAATACGAACTGCAAAAAGGTCATAAATCTGGTCCAGGGTCTTGTTCTGATTTACCATCTTTTTGTATATACTGAAAAAGTGCTTTATTCTTCCATCAATCTTTGCAGGTATCTCCGCCTCATCAATATGGGAGCGGACATCATCAACAATACTGTCAATATAAGCCTGACGCTCACTCCTTTTTGAAGATATCTTCTCAGCCAGGTCCTTATATACCTCCGGCTCAAGATATTTCAGCGACAAATCATCCAGCTCCACTTTAATCTTGGATATACCAAGCCTCTGGGCAATAGGAGCATAGATATCCATCGTTTCTCTGGCAATCTCCTTCTGCTTATTCTCCTTCATGTATTTCAGAGTACGCATGTTATGAAGCCTGTCTGCCAGCTTAATCAGGATAACACGGATATCCTTCGCCATGGCAAGAAACATCTTTCGGAGATTTTCCGCCTGGATTTCCACCTTATCCATCGAATAATTCAGCTGGGTCAGCTTTGTAACACCATCCACAAGAAGGGCGATTTCCTCCGAGAACATTTCCGCAACCTGCGTAATCGTAAAATCCGTATCCTCAACGACATCGTGAAGAATCCCTGCAACAATACTTTCCTTGTCAAGCTCCAGCTCCGCAAGAATATTTGCCACACAAAGAGGATGGACGATATAGGGCTCTCCTGATTTTCTTAACTGGTCCTTATGCGCATTTAATGCCAGCTTATACGCCTTTTCCAGCATGGAAATATCAGCAGACGGGTGATAGGAAATTACTCTTTCAATCAGCTTATTATACAGCTGTTCGGGCGAAGTAAAATCAGCTGGCACAGAGGTGGCTGCCGGCCTGTTCAATATACCTTGATTCATAATATCACCCATATCCATACTAATCTCCATTCTGCTGATAACAATATGCGCTATCCTTTATTCTTAATGTCCTTCATATTTGATGACAGCTTCCACATCATAGCCGGATAACTTATCCCTGCCCTTTAATCCTTTAAGCTCCATTAAGAAGATGATTTTAACGACTTCTCCTCCAAGCATCTCGATAAGCTTGGTAATTGCTTCAATCGTGCCTCCTGTGGCAATCAGGTCATCTACGATAACAACCTTTTGCCCGGGCTTTATTGCATCCTTGTGTATCTCTATTTTAGCCTTGCCATACTCCAGCTCATACTCCATCGCAATGGTTTCACAAGGTAATTTTCCTTCTTTTCTGATTGGAACAAATGCTTTATTCAAGTTATAAGCAATCGGTACACCAAAAATAAACCCTCTGGATTCAGGGCCTGCTATAAGGTCAAATTCCACACCCTTCAAAAGCTCCTGCATCTGGTCAATCGCCAGCTTAAGTCCGTCCTTATCCTGTAAAACAGAGGTTACATCCCGAAATATAATCCCCGGTTCCGGAAAATCCGGTATACTTCTTACATACTCGTCTATTTTCTTCATTTTATACCCAAACCTTTCTCATAGGCTAAATCCTGATTTTTAGCCCTCTTATAGATGATTATTATATCACTTACGACAATTCTTCGCAAAGCTTTCTTCATTATTGTGCAATAAAATCTGCTCTAAACCATCCTATGTCTTATATTTATTTACTTTTTATTCCTATATAAGTTTATTTGTTTCAATTTTTTCTATTATTGTATATCTTTAACTTATATTTATCTATAATTATGTATGATTAGTTGTATACTTTTGCAACCATTATATTCATTAATTTTGGGGTAATATGTAATCGTAAGCTTCGTATTGGTACCTCTTCCGGTTTTTAACCGCTGCACCTCGTCCGGCCCATAGGTATCACCGATGTACTTAAAGAAGCCGTCCACATCTCCAAAATACAGGGCATCCATTTCTCTGCCATAAGGATTCTTTACCCGCATTCTTATTCCGTTTGAATTTTTCCCTACAACCAGAAGTGATTTGATGGATAAATCCTTTTCTGCGAACAGCGGCTTATCATTTCCATTGCCGAAAGGCTCCAGAAGATTAAGCTCATTTACCAGCTCTTCTGAAAGATATCCCAGTGGCAGCAGGATATCGATGGTAACCTTGGGTCTTAGCATTTCCTCCGTCAAAGAAGAATTCTCATTCAAGGCTCTCCTTAATCGCTCGATATTCTCCTGTACAAGGGACAATCCAGCCGCCATCGGATGTCCTCCAACCTTTATCATAAGCTCCCGGTGCTTTGACAATTCCTCTATCATATTGTATCCCTCTATGGACCTGCCGGAGCCTTTTACTCCGTTCAGGGAATTTGTCAAAATAATAGCCGGCCGATGGTATCTCTCCCGAATCCGCCCCGCTATAATTCCTGCAATACTCTCATGGCAATCAGGAAGATAGATGACCAGAACCTTATCGCAAAGCATGCCATTCTCTTCAATCAGCATAACCGCTTTCTCCACCGATTCGGACGTCATATTCTTACGCTCTTCATTCAGGCTGCGAAGCTCTGCGGCAAGTTTCCCCGCTTTGTCCATGCTCTCGGATAACAAAAGCTCCAGCCCTTTCTTAGCCGTATCCAATCTTCCGGAAGCGTTCAGGCAGGGCCCGATGACAAATCCAAGATGGAATCCTGATAGCTGCTCCCTGTCAATCTCGCAGGCTTCCATCAAGGACAGAAGGCCTTTGTTCGCCGTATTCCTGAGCAGGGATAGTCCATGCTTTACCAGAATGCGGTTCTCATCTTTTAGCTCCATCACATCACAGATTGTCGCAATTGCCGTGTAAGAAATAAGCTCTTCCTCATAGCGTGATTTATCCGGCAAATCATATGCACGCAGCAATGCGGCAGCTAATTTATAAGCGACGGCAGCACCGCATAATCCCGAAAACGGATAGGTACAGTCCGTTTGCTTAGGGTTGATGATTGCATCTGCTTCCGGAAGGATGACCGCATCATCGTCCGTCTTAAAGAGACTGTGATGGTCTGTAACAATTACCGTCATCCCGTATTCTACAGCTATTCTAATCTCATCGATGGCTGCAATTCCATTGTCACAGGTCAAAAGTGTATCAATATTATCATCCCTGGCTTCTTCCACTATCCTGATGTTCATACCATATCCGTCATTTATCCGGTCAGGTATCTCATAATCCACCTTCGCTCCCACCATTGTAAGCGTACGATACAGGATATAAGTTGAGATTACACCATCCACATCATAATCACCGACGATGCGGATTCTCTTTCCCGTCCGTATCTTTTCCCAAAGGATGTCACAGGCCTTCCTCATATCCTTAAGAAGAAACGGGTCATATAGCTTATTCCTATCCGTACGAAGGAAAGCAGATATTGCATCCGGCTCTGTGAAGCCCCGGTTAACCAGGCACCGGGCAAGAACCTCACTTACATTACATCTTTCTGCTATCTGTGCAAAATCCGCCTTTATGTTCTTTATCACCCAGTTTTCCACTAAATCCTCCTACGTAAAATAAAAAATATGCGTATCTATCTATATTGTTTTCTCTATCTCCTTAACCTTATTGTATACTGCTT
>JAEZXP010000147.1 GCA_023419655.1 Bacillota bacterium
TAATATACGTCAATGTGTTTGGCAGTTTGATACTCTTTATCTTAGGGCAGTATCTCAACACCACATCTACCGTACTGGAAGGAATATTCACTTTTATAAGACGCTTGCAGTTCCATAATGAAATCACCTCAATCCCTTCCGGTATTGTACAACTCTCCAGACTATCGTTATTACTAATGCTAAGTTTTTTGAGTGAGCCCGGAAGGTTTAATTTATTCAGGCGGAAGCAATCAGAAAGGGTAATTTCCGTTACCCCATTGGGTATTATGAGATTAGTTAAAAATTCACACCCGTACAAGTCCACCACTGGAGCATTTTTTGATAGCTTTAATTTCTTCAGATTTGTACAATGATAGAAAGCTCCACCTCCCATTTCTACCACACTATCCGGTATGCTAATCTCTCTTAATCCAGTACAGCCCCAAAACGCTTGATTTCCTATGTATTCCAGCTTGGCTGGCAGCTTAATTTCCGTTAATGATGTACAGTTTCCAAAATCAGTTTCTATTCTTAATAAGCTCCCCGGAAGAATAACGCTTTTCAATTTTGTACAACCGTTAAACGTATCTCCTATTTCGATGACGCCCTCCGGAATCTCCGCACTCGTAACCTTCTCTTTATGATTATCTTCAAAAACACTATAGCCGCGAGACATAATCCGGGTTACTTTCTTGCCGGCCAGGGTGCCGGGGAACTTCACTTTCGTTGCTTTTCCTGTATACTTTAATATCCATACGGTTCCGTCCTCAAGAAGCTCATATTTATAATCCCCGCTCTTTAATTCATCGGCATAAGCAGTTCTACTCATTCCCGGCATGAGCTTATCCGAGGATATTACAAATACTGCTGCCATCAACAGAGCAACGAAAATAATTCCTTTTAGTGATTTTCTTCTCATAGCAAACCCCTTCCGGTGTCAGGCACCTTGTATTTTTTCCTAAATATTATATATCTTTTGATAGCAATTTTCAAACTGTGATAGCAATCGTGAGAGGAACAATTCAATGACACATGCGATTGAAATAAAAGACTTGTGCAAACAATACCCCGGTTTTGCACATAGGCGTTATGTTCGACCAGCCCTATTTTCAAGAGGACTGGACACCCCTGGTTATCTGCTTTTATGGATTAATCCATGAAGGGATGATTTATGAACCTGTCAATGTTTCCGATCTTGTTCAAAATCGGATATGCCAAAGGGAAAGCCCTTGGATTTTATATCCCTATTATTACAGCAAGCATAGTGGTGTTCATACTCATTATGGTATGGTCGTTTAACAGCGCATTTCAAACATGGTTAATTTCAGCCATTGAATGGTCGTTTGCAAATACGGTGTGGGTAACCTTAATCATATTGGCTGCGGCAGCCTTCATCCTCGTAATTTCATATCCATTGTCACGAAAGGCATATGCGAAGCGCGATTTTTGAACAAAAAATATTCCCCCGTGCAAATGCAATGAAAATCATTTAATAGATTTTCCATCGCATTTGCATGGGGAAATGTTATGGGAATATATCCTACTTGACTACTGTCACAGGGATTTCAAAGCCATCTAATGGCTTTCCGGTAATATCCTCTATTCTAGCCCAATTCACAGGTTCATAGCGCAGCTTTATCTCTGAACTCTCCTTAATAGCAGAGAGGTCAACATCAAATAAGCTGTTAGCATCAAATATAATTTCTTTTCCTATGCCTTGATATCCCGTCAGACTTATACGGCCTCTTAACCGATAGGATACTCCATCGATAATCAACCAGTATAAGCAACTGCTGTCCGAATAGCCGCGTAAATCATCCTCTGCTGTAAGCTTTAAGCTCAGGGTCTTGTTGTTGATATCCAGTACAGGGTCTTCCGCTTTAACAATAACATCCTTCACATTGCTTATTTCTCCTGCAAGCCCATCATACTCCTGCCCTATAAAATCCATTATCTTACTGCCGTCTATTTTCGATATCGTGATATTATAGGAGCCTTTTCTTTCTATTGCGCTATCACTCTTGATGTTAAGTTCAAAGAACTCATAATTCCAACGAGCTCCAATATTCTGCAATTTGTTTCCATCCACGAATATCTCATACAACCCCACGACCTGTCTTTTATTCATAATTCCGGTGGACAGGCGAATTGTCATATACTTTCTGTCAGAGGACAAATAAATCTTATCGATATCAAGAGATAGTACATCCTTAATCCTACAATTTTCAAACACGTAAGAATCCGTAGGAAGGATACGATATAAAGAAAAACTCTCCATGCGATTAGGAACGTTCGCCCTATCCTGCAGCCCTCCCTGATTCGGTTGTGTATAGGTTATGATTATATCGCTTACATCCGTCCCCTCTGCATAGCTTAAGGTCAATTCAAGCCAGTCCTCATCGTAATCATCCGTTTCTCTTTCATAATTGTGTACGGATAAAGCAATTACGCCTCCGCTTACCGCAATGCTTCCTCCCGATACTGTGGTTGTGAATGCACTTATGTCAGGAAGCGACTGCTCGTCCAGTCCCTCACTCAGAAAGATGCGAAGTTTCCTTTGAATCGTTCCGTCCCCTGTCAGTTCCGGATTGGACCAGTAGGTTCCATAAATGCTCGGCGGATATTGATCGAGAAAACTGGAGCCGGTCTCCTCTCCAAATTGAATCCGGTAAGGAACCGGAGAAGTTTTTTCATTCGTCTTGATCACAAAGAATGCACTCAACTTACTTTTTTCTGTTGCATACATTCTCAGGGGTATCTCTATTTCAGAGTTATCGCCAATCCTGACAGCACCATTTTCAGACGCTGGCGTGATCATATGCTCCACTGTATCCCCATTTACATAATCCTTACCAAGGTGTCCATGTATGATTGATTCACTGGATGCCAGCATGGTACCTGTACCAGAAGCAACAACATAATAAATACTCGCCGGAGCCTGCTGGGAGGCTACGCCCTCTTTCAGCTTCAGTTTAATTTTTACATTGCTTGCACCGCCATCCTGCCTTCCAATTGTCATGATCGGATACCCCGTCTCAAAGCGGTCATCCCAGGCATAATCATCATCCGGAATGGGGGTTGCCGTTGGTGTCGGCATTGTTGTCGGTCTCGGCGTTGCTGTCGGTCCAGGCGTTGCTGTCGGGCCCGGTGTTGCTGTCGGTCCCGGCGTTGCTGTCGGCC
>JAEZXP010000149.1 GCA_023419655.1 Bacillota bacterium
AGGAATGTTACGGTCCTCTTGAATTCAGACAGCGGCGGAGCCGGTAAGAATGTTATTTATTCAAGCATAAATGAAATGCTCACCGGAGAAGATGCCCGGGTAAAATCGGTTAATGTAAATACCCAAAGTACATTCAGCTCGGAGGAGGATATCCGTAATATCATAAAAAATATCCAGGAGCCTACGGAGGTTTTGGTATGTCTTACAGCTGTAGATACCCGCTGTGCCTATCAGGCGGTGGTAGATTATAATAAAGTAGGGGTAATCGATATTATCGGTTATTATGATTCGGATTTGATATTAAGTGCGATACAAAAGGGCATCATTCATTCCACCATGACAATTGATGCAAAGCAGATGGGCGCATACTGCGTGGATGCCTTAAATGAATATATGCAGACAGGACAGGTCAGTGATTATTTCTCCGTCGATATCTATGCTATAAACCATGATAATATCAAGGACTATATAAAACCACAGTCTGAGGAGGAGCAAACCAGACAATAAATAAAAGCAGGATTGGTGAACGGTATGAAGAAGAAAATAATTCGGGGCTCCATCAGAATAAGGCTGGTATTGGCCTTCGTATTAACGACAGGAGTCGTATTCTTTGCAAATATGTTCATGTACTATAACATTAATAAGTCAATTGGAAATATCGACCAGGTATATGTGAGTAATATCGGTCTTAATGATTTGATGGATTCACTGGATAAGCTGCATGGCTATGTCTATGAATATCTGAATACAAAAAGCACAGAATCCCTTGAAAACTATTATATGAGTGAGCAAAACTATAAGAATCTGATTTATGATTTGAAAGAAGATATAACCGATAATAATGTGATTCTTATGCAGAAGAATATAAAGAATATGTCGCAGTCCTATCTGAATCTGATTGATTTGACGGTGGATGCAAAACGCGGCAATAATGTCGAACGGTATAAGTCCAATTACGAAGAAGCCACCGGAATGTATGATTTTATCAGAACGCATATTAACACATTAAATAATGAGCAGTTCAAATACAATTCAAATAATTACGAGCTTTTAAGGACCTCATTAAATTATCTGGAGGTAATCAGCACCTCGGTATTGCTTTTTATTATGGTATTCAATATCGTCTTGATTATTATCGTGACAAGAAGTATTACAGGTCCTTTGATGGAGCTTACCAAGTCTGCAAATGATATCGCTGCCGGTAATTTTGAGATAGAGCTGGTATCCGTCAACTCGGATGATGAGGTCGGAATCGTTACGAAAGCCTTTAATACCATGGCAATAAGTATCCATCAGTATATCAACAGGATAAAAGAGAGCATGGAGCTGGAAAGCAAAATGAAGGAAAAAGAGCTGATGATGACGAATCATTTAAAGGATGCACAGCTAAAATATCTGCAGGCCCAGATTAATCCTCATTTTCTTTTTAATACGCTGAATGCGGGAGCCCAGCTGGCGATGATGGAGGGAGCAGATAAGACCTGCTTATTTATAGAGAACATATCCGATTTTTTACGGTTTAATATGAAGAGCTTTGACCAGGATTCCACACTGCGGGATGAGATTAAGCTTGTTGATACATACATCTATATATTGAATGTGCGTTTTTCAGGAAGGATAAAATTCTGCAAGCAGATTGATGACAGCATCCTGGATATTAAGGTGCCCAGTATGATTTTGCAGCCAATCGTGGAAAATTCGGTTAATTATGGTATCCGGGATATTGATTATGAAGGTGAAATCTGCTTAAAGGTTGACCAGACAGAGGATTCAATCCGTATTACAATCTATGACAATGGAGCCGGAATGGACCAGGCTACAATAAGCAGAATCCTAAGCTCCAAGATTAGAAGAGAAAAAATAGACAGGGAAGTAAGCCTTACCAGAGAATCAAACGGCATCGGGCTTGGCAATGTAATTAACCGACTGAAGCTATACTATGACAGGGATGATATCTTTCATATCCACAGCGATGGTTATAATAAGGGAACCACTGTTACAATGCTTATACCAAAGGAGGACTCCGTATGTACAAAATAATGCTGGCAGATGATGAAGGAATTGTAATTGATTCGCTGAAATTTATAATTGAGAAGAATTTTGGACAAAGCTGCATCGTAGAACACGCGTATACTGGAAGAAGCGTAATCGAGCTTGCTGAGAAATTCAAGCCGGATATTGCGATTATCGATATACATATGCCGGGGATTAATGGAATCGAGGCGATGAAGGAGATTAGAAAGATTAATAAATCCATCATCTTTATCATCATGACCGCATTCGATAAGTTTAACTATGCGAAGGAAGCGATTATTCTGGGGGTTATGGAATACCTTACAAAGCCGGTTAACCAAACCGTTATTATCGAAGTCCTGCAAAAGGCCATGGACAATATCGAGGCAGAGAGAACGAGAAGAAGCAATGATTTGATGATTCGGGAAAAGCTCGAGATTGTCATACCCATCATAGAGAGTGATTTTATCTATTCGGCATTATCAGGCTCGGAATTTGAACGGGAATAGGCCGATTTTTGCAATCTCTTAGGCATTAAGGACGATTATGGAATGATACTTATCGTTGAATTCGGGGATTCCCTGGTGGAGGGGAATCTGACAAATCCGGTGGGCATCAGCGTAAAGGCACAGTCCTTTTATCCCGTCATCCGAGAGAGCCTGAAGGAAGAGCTGGAATGCATCATCAGCCCAATTATGATAAATAAGATAATCGCATTTATTCCCTATGATAAGCCCCGGCTGGAATATGATGAAAGAATAGAAATCATTGAGAAGGCCAGAAAGCTGGTAAGGGAGCTTACAAAGCGGCTTGATATTCAATTCAAGATAGGAATAGGCTCCGTAACTTCCATCGATAAGCTGGAGGATTCATATAAGGAAGCCTTAAGTGCTATCCGAAACAGTAAGGGAAGAGTAGCCCATGTGAAGGATTTGCCTATAACCTGCGAATATGAAGAGGATTATCCAATCGATATAGAAAGCGCATTATTTGAGAAGATAGAAAAGGGAGATATAGAGGGCACAAAGACGGAGGCGAATCGCTTCTTTGACTGGATGGTGAATAATTATCCCGGGCATATGATGGATATTAAGCTAAAGGTGCTGGAGTTCATATTGTTTGCGGAGCAGAAAGCCTTCTTGAGCGGCGGAATGACCTATTATTTTCTGTACCGGAAGGATTATCTGTCAACCATAATAAACATAGAGAATTATGAGCAGCTTCGAAGATGGTTTATTGATATGGTTACACAAGCGTGCCGGAATATTACGACAAAACGGGAGGAGCAGACCAGCGGACTGATTAGCAAGGCAAAGGCATATATTGAGGAAAATTATAGCCGGGATATTTCTTTAGATGATGTATCAAGGCATGTGGACATTAGTCCTTATTATTTTTCCAAGCTGTTCAAGGAGGAGAGCGGTGAGAATTTTATAGAGTATCTGACCAATCTGCGGATAAAAAGAGCCAAGAACCTTCTTAGGCACAGCGACATGAACATGAAGAATATATGTGCAAAGATAGGATATAGTGACCCGAATTACTTCAGCAGAATATTCAAAAAGCAGGTTGGGGTTACCCCCACTGAATACAGGGAAAGCAGCAATTGAAGCTATGACAGAGATAGGAAGGTGCAGAAATCAAGAAACACAGGAATGGAGAGTGTTATGAAAAAAACGATTTTTTGTATTGCTATTTTAATGCTTGTTATGATGCTGTCAGGCTGCAGTGATGACAAGCAGGGTGTCGATGAGAAGCATGTGGAAGAGGATAAAATCCATATCGGATTATCCTTTGATTCTTATGTTATTGAACGCTGGCAAAGGGACAGGGATGCATTCGTATATATGGCGGAAGAGCTGGGGGCAGAGGTCAATGTACAGAATGCCAACGGCGACGTTACGAAGCAGATATCACAGATTGAATACTTTATCGAGAAGGATATGGATGTTATCGTCATTGTAGCAGTGGACTCCAAAGCGTGCATTGAGGTAGTAAAAAAGGCGAAGGAAGCCGGGATTAAAATAGTGGCCTATGACAGGCTTTTGATTGACTCCAATGTAGACCTTTATATATCCTTCGATAATGAAAAGGTGGGAACCTTAATGGCAGAGGCATTGAAGGAGCATGTTCCGGAGGGAGGGAATATCATAACGGTATTCGGGCCCACTACGGATTACAATGTACAGCTGGTTGAACAGGGATATCGGACGGTTATGGAGGATGCGGATGTGAATGTGATTTACTCGGTAAACGCAGTTAACTGGCTTGCAGAAGAGGCTTATTATGCAGTGAATGAAGCCCTGCTGATAACATCCGATATCGATGGTGTGTTTTGCGGGAATGATAATCTGGCCACAGAGGCAGTTCGGGCATTATCTGAAAACCGCATGGCAGGCAGCGTAGTAGTAACCGGACAGGATGCGGAGCTGGCCGCCTGTCAGAGAATTGTTGAAGGAACCCAGACCATGACGGTCTATAAGCCTGTTGACAAATTAGCCAAGGCGGCAGCAGAATATGCCGTAAAGCTGGCTAAGGGAGAGGACATCGATGTACAAAACTTAATCAATGACGGAACCTGGGACGTGCCCTATGTTAAGCTGGAGCCTATCGGTGTAAATAAGGACAATATAGACCAGGTGATTATCGACGGCGGTTTCCAAAGCAGGGAAGATGTATATCTTAATGTTTCTAAATAAAAGCAGTTTCTTCTTCATTTTTTTGATATCGGATAGCAAGGTTATGAGATTATGCTAGCATTTTTTTGTCATATCGCTAATTATTGCATATTATATGGACTTCCTCTCATAAAAATATACAGTATATAACAAGTTAGTCCTGTTTCTACCATGATATATTGTAGATGCAGTAATTGTATAATACTAAAAAGGGAGGATTTTTCTATGAAGAAAAGGTTAGTTGGTATTTTACTATGTGTTGTGATGGTTTCTTCCATACTCACGGCATGTAAAGCGAAAGAAACCGGAGGGAAAGACGGAGCAAAGACAATCGGCGTATGCATGCCGACAAAGGATTTGCAGCGTTGGAATCAAGACGGCGCAAATATGGAAAAAGAGTTAAAGGACGCCGGATATAAAGTAGATTTGCAGTATGCAAGCAATGATATTCCGACTCAGGTTTCACAGATTGAGAACATGATTGCCAATAATGTTGATTTGCTGGTTATTGCCTCCATCGAAGGAGATTCACTGGGAACGGTTCTGGCTCAGGCAAAAGAGAAGAACATTCCTGTTATTGCTTACGACCGTTTAATTATGAACACAGACGCTATTTCTTACTATGCAACCTTTGATAACTATATGGTTGGTACAAAGCAGGGACAGTATATAGAAGAAGCACTGGACCTTAAAAATGCGGCAGGCCCCTTCAATATTGAACTTATTACCGGTGACCCTGGTGACAACAATGCAAAATACTTCTTTAACGGTGCGATGGATGTTCTGAATCCTTACATTGAGTCCGGTAAATTGGTAGTACAGTCCGGTCAGACAGATTTTGCAACAGTTGCAACGGCTAACTGGTCAACAGAAAGTGCACAGTCAAGAATGGAGAATATTATTTCTTCCTTCTATGCAGACGGAACACAGCTCCATGCGGTTATGGCTTCCAACGATTCAACAGCACTTGGCGTTGCCAATGCGTTAACAGCATCCTACACAGGAGAATGGCCCATCCTTACCGGACAGGATTGCGATATTGCCAACGTTAAGAACATGATTGCCGGCAAGCAGTCCATGTCAATCTTTAAGGATACCCGTGATTTGGCAAGTCAGGTTGTTAAGATGGTTGACGCCATCATGAAGGGCGGAGAGGCTCCGGTTAATGATAACGAAAGCTATGATAATGGTAAGGGAATTGTTCCTACTTATCTATGTGAGCCGGTATTTGCAGATATTAATAACTATGAAGAATTATTAGTAGAGTCCGGATATTATACAGCGGATCAGTTAAAGTAGTTTTAAGATAATTTAAAGTCTAATATGGGGCTATTGCATATCTGGCTGTACCGTGCAAGAAGCCCCATATATATTCGGTCAGGTTTTGGAGGGAGATACAATTGGCGAAAATATTGCTTGAAATGAAGAAAATCACCAAAACTTTCCCTGGCGTTAAAGCACTGGATAACGTTAATTTAAAAGTTGAAGAGGGTGAAATCCATACTCTCGTCGGTGAGAATGGTGCGGGTAAATCCACACTAATGAATATATTAAGCGGTATCTATCCCTATGGCTCCTATGAGGGAGAGGTCATTTATGATGGCAGTGAATGCCATTTTACGAATATTAATGACAGTGAAGGAAAGGGAATTGTAATCATACATCAGGAGCTGGCATTAATTCCTTATATGACAATCGGTGAAAATATGTTCCTCGGTAATGAAAGAGGGAAAGCATTTGCTATAGATTGGGACGAAACCTATGATAAGGCAGATAAATATCTGCGAATGGTGGGACTTTTTGAATCTTCGAGAACCTTAGTAAAGGATATCGGGGTTGGCAAGCAGCAGCTTGTCGAGATAGCAAAGGCCCTTGCAAAGAATGCAAAGCTATTGATTCTGGATGAGCCCACAGCTTCACTTAATGAAAATGATTCAAAAGCGCTGCTGGATTTGCTGCTGCAATTAAAAAAAGAAGGACTGACTTCGATTCTTATCTCGCACAAGCTCAATGAGATTTCCTACATCGCGGATAAGATTACGATTATCCGGGACGGCTCAACGATTGAAACGCTGGATAAGGCGGCGGATATCATTACAGAGGACAGAATCATCAGAGGGATGGTAGGAAGAAGTATATCCGACCGTTTTCCGAAAAGAGAGAACAAAAGAATAAGTGAGATATCCCTGGAGGTAAAGGATTGGAACGTCTATCATCCTCTATTTGAGGAGCATAAGGTTGTTGACAATGTCAGTATGAACGTGAGAATGGGCGAGGTAGTCGGCATTGCCGGACTAATGGGTGCAGGACGTACAGAATTGGCCATGAGTATATTTGGCCGAAGCTATGGCACCGGTATTTCAGGTGAAATTAAGATTAACGGCAGCAGAGTTCATATGCATAATGTAAAAGCGGCAATCAAACATAAATTAGCTTATGTTACCGAGGATAGAAAAGGAAACGGATTAATCCTTACGAATTCCATTAAGCACAATATAACGCTCGCTAACCTGTCAGGCGTCAGCAGGAAAGGAATTATTGACG
>JAEZXP010000186.1 GCA_023419655.1 Bacillota bacterium
CGGTAATGTATGATGGTTCAGCCCTTCCATTTGAAGAGAATCTCGAGAACACAAGGCTTGTATGCAAGGTGGCTCACGCCAGCGGTGTATCCGTGGAAGCAGAACTCGGAAGTCTGGCATCCGGTGACAAATCCCATGAAGGAAGTGTATCCGATGTGGAAGCGTATACAGACCCGGCCGCTGCAAAGTTATTTGCCGATGAGACCAATGTAGATACGCTGGCAGTATCCATAGGGACGGTACATGGACTATATAAGGGAAAACCGAACATAAGAATTGACATCTTAAAGAGCATTAATGAGAAGCTTTCCATTCCGCTGGTACTTCATGGGGGCTCAGGAACGCCTGAGGAGGATATAAAGGCATGCATTCAAAACGGAATAGCAAAGATTAATGTCAATACGGAGATATCGAATTATACCATTGAAAAGTCTGCCGAACTGTTATCATCCAAGCAGCCGCATCTGTCCGTATTATCATTAAAACAGGTCGATTATGTGAAGGAGATTGTAAAGAAATACATAACATTCTTCGGCAGTTAGGCAATCATTATCTGTGAAACTATTTATGGGGTTTACAAATTCAAAAGGGCTTTAAAAACAAAATATAACGAGGAGGTATTTTATGAACTTAGCAACATTATTAATTATTTTTACCGTAGCTTTAGTATTTGTCCTATTATCCATTATTAAGTTTAAGCTGCATCCGTTTTTGGCATTGCTTATCGGCGGACTTTTAATGGGCATACTGTCCGGCATGAAACTGACGGATATTGCGAATGGCCTGGCAAGCGGATTTGGCGGTACGATGGAGGGTATCGGTATTATTATTATCCTGGGTGTAGCCCTTGGTAACCTCCTTCATCTGTCAGGTGCCACAGGACAGATAGCATCATTAATGCTTAAGATGACAGGAAAGAAGAATGCACCTCTGGCAGTGAATCTGACCGGATACATTGTATCGATACCGGTATTCTTTGATGCGGCATTCGTAATATTAATCAATCTTGTTAAGTCTCTTTCCAGAAAGGGCAAGGTTCCGTTTATAACATTAGCAACGGCACTTTCAGTGGGCTTAATAACAACCCATGCGCTTGTAATTCCCACTCCGGGTCCCATTGCGGTGGCGGGCACAATGGGTGCGAATATCGGCTGGTTCTTACTATACAGTATTATCGTAAGCTTACCGGCATCGATAATCGGCGGTGTGGTTTATGGTAACATATTGGGAAAGAGGAAAGAATACAGAGAGGATTTTGCAAATTCATTCGATGACATTGATGAGTACGAGGAAGGAAAAGAGGATAAAAATGTTAAGCTTCCTTCCGGTGGGTTGGGAATATTCCTTATTTTCCTGCCAATCATAATTATTCTTCTGGGAACGGTTGCATCCTTATTCCTTGAGAAGGATACCGCATTGTATGTATTTTTCAACTTTATCGGGAACAAAAATATTGCTTTACTGATTGGTGTAATTGTGGCTTACATTTGCCTGAGGACATACATAAAACAAAGCTTCAACGACATTGTTACCGATGCGGCAACACAATCGGGTATTATACTTGCCATTACAGGTGCCGGTGGAGCATTCGGAAAGATAATCAATAATACCGGTATCGGAGAACTTCTTGTTGAAGGAATGTCAGGATTAACTGCAGGAGCAGGAATTGCCATGATTATCGCTGCTTTCATTATCAGTCAGGTTTTAAGAGCTGCACAGGGCTCAACAACGGTTGCCCTTGTTACCACATCCGCGATTTTTGCGCCTATTATTGCCGGAATGGCAGGAGTTTCACCTATTCTTGTAGGTCTTGCAATCTGTGCAGGCGGAATCGGTATCTCATTACCGAATGACTCCGGCTTCTGGGTTGTAAACCGGTTCGGTAAATTTAATCTAAAGCAGACGATGCAGACATGGACGGTAGGCGGAACAATATCCGGCGTGACAGCCCTGATTATCATTATTATTCTGGGGCTGCTTACCAATGTACTGCCGGGATTGATTTAGGCGGGTATATAAAAGGAGTAAAAGAATGGAATATATTATTACCATTGACGTAGGAACAATGAGCATGCGGTCAATCCTATATGATATTCAGGGTACATCCTTATTTACATCATCCTATGAATATCATGCAATATTCATGGCGCAGGGATTGGTTGAACAGGACACGAATGACTGGAAGGAAGCATTATATTTCACCCTGAAAGAAACAGCAGAGTATATAAGCGGTAAGGACATCAAGGTTTCGGCAATTACGGTAACCTCCCAGAGAGCCTCCGTCATCCCTGTAGACCGTGAAGGAAATCCCTTGCATAATGCGGTGACGTGGCAGGATAAGCGCAGTGTTTTAATGTGCCAGCAGCTCCTTGATGAGATGTCTCTTACTGCAATCTATAAAAAAACAGGTTTAAGGGCGAACCCGTATTTTTCTCTCCCCAAGATGATGTGGTTCAAGCAAAAACAGCCTGAGATATATTCGAAGACCCATAAATTAATCGGAGTCCAGGATTATATTATACATCTTCTGACCGGTGAATTTAAGACGGATTGGTCACAGGCAGCCCGGACGATGCTGATGGATATTAAGAACTTCAAATGGGATAATGAGCTTATTCATGTGGCGGGTATGGATGAAGCCCTCTTATGCGAGCTGTGTCCTCCCGGTTCTATTGCCGGAGGCTTAAAGGCTGATTTTGCAAAGGAAACGGGTCTGGATGAAGGAATACCGGTCATAATGGCCGGAGGAGACCAGCAGAATGCGGCACTTGCATTAAATATTCTGAATCCCGGTATGGCCGAGGCCAATACAGGAACCGGCTCCTTTGTAATCGCTTATTCAGACAAACCGGTATTTGATAAGAAATGCAGGGTATTATGCAGTGCCTCCGCAGTTCCCGGCAAATGGATTGTAGAAGCAGGTATATTCAATACAGGCTCGATATACCGCTGGTTAAGAGAACAGTTCTATTCAGGGGATAGTGCAAATTACAGCTTTATGAATGAGGAGGCGCTGGCTTCGCCCGTGGGTTCTAACGGTGTTATGCTGATTCCCCATTTTGAAGGCAGTGCCGCACCGTTTTGGAATCCTTATGCCAAGGGCCTGTTTTTCAACCTGTCTCTTGGTACAAAGAGAGGGGATATGGCGAGAGCCATATTCGAAGGGATTGCCATGGAGATAGCGGATAATTTATCCTTGATAGAGGTTGTTTCCGGAGATATCGATATTATCAGTGTAGCCGGCGGCATGACGAGGTCGGATTTGTTCAACCAGATTCAATCCGACATCTTCTATAAGAAAGTAGTAAGGTATCAAAATAGCGAGGCTTCATCACTGGGCGCGACGATGTCGGCAACCGTAACCCTCGGTATCTATCATTCATACGAGGAAGCCTTCGCAAATATTGTAGGTGATGAGGAAATATATATACCGAATGCAGAAAATCATATTAAATATGATAAGCTGAGGATGCGAAAGCACGACTTATATAACGCACTAAACCAGCGGGGTGTATACGAAAAGTTTATGAAACCGCTTTAAAACGTTACTTTTTAATGAAGGTAACGAAGGGCGTGCTGCAAAATTATATATTAGATATACAGGTATAACCATAATGCACCGTTAAAAGAACGTTTACTGTGATTTGTAAGGTTAAAAGCGGACATTTATGTCCCGATTTAGACTTACAAATCATAGTGGATGTACTTTTACCGGTGTGTGAGGTTCATACCTGTGTGCCTAATATAATTTTGCAGCACGCCCTTTTAAAAATAAAAAAGTCGTTGCACTATCATTACAAATCTTTTATAATTTAAGAGATGTAGGTATATCACAATCTTACCGGATAAAAATTAAAACATAGGAGAATTCATATGAAAAATATTTTTGTTTTTGACCACCCATTGATACAACATAAAATGACATATCTCAGAGATAAGAATACGGGAACAAAAGAGTTCAGAGAGCTTATGAGCGAAGTGGCTATGTTGATGGCATATGAAGTAACCAGAGATTTACCAATTGAAGAAATAGAAGTTGAGACACCGATAGGAATTGCTAAATCAAATATAATTTCCGGAAAGAAATTGTGTATCGTACCCATACTGAGAGCTGGATTGGGTATGGTGGATGGAATGCAGAACCTGATTCCTTCCGTAAAGATAGCACATATAGGTCTGTATCGAGATCATGACACACTGGAGGCCATTGAATATTACAGTAAATTCCCCGAAGATATCGAGGAAAGAGATGTGATTGTTCTTGAACCGATGATTGCTACAGGAGGTTCTCTATCGGCAGCCATTAGTATTATTAAAGACAAGGGCGTTAAGCATATTAAGATAATGAGCATATTGGCGGCACGGTCCGGCATCGAGAAATTGGCACAGGACCATCCGGATGTGAATATCTACTGTGCGAAGATAGATGAAGCATTAAATGACCACGGTTATATCGTACCTGGCCTGGGTGATGCGGGAGACAGACTGTTTGGTACCAAATAATATGAAATGTTAAAAATGATAGGGGTCGTTGGAAAATTGAGCCAGGTGCATGATGGTGCACCCAGTGCCTTTTTCCAACGACCCATTAAAGTTATACGCATGAATTTAAGAATAATTTATACCGGCAGTTTATACCGCCTTAATTTTCCTCCGGCATTTCAACCGTACTGGAACTAATGCCTACGGTTTTTGTTACGGGTAATGCGAAACAGACACCGTGGGCAAGAGAGCGAAAACCTGAATGCTGTTTTACATCCTTCATAATCATCTCTGCGGTTTTGTTATCAGTAATCGTCAGTATCATCTCCTTCTCGATATCCGCACTTATTCCCAGAATATCTTTCGTTAATGAGTTGACACCGCGGGCATTGATGATAGTAATGCCTGCAACGCCTTTGGAGCGTATAAAATCCACTGCCTGTTCGGTAAATCCTGAATTAACAATGATATATAATGCTTTCATACGACTATTATCCACTTTAATAACCTACCTTTCCATTTATTTATACGGACATCTTATCTACGGGAATAACATAAGCAATCCCCGTATTTGGCTTATCAAATTCAAATTTAGTAACTAATTGCTCCAGTAACCGGCTTGATTTGCTGCTGGGAACGATGCATGTAATCATGACCTTCTTTTCTTCCGGGACAAGTCCCAGCATATCCTTAAAGTATCCGGCTTTAACGGAACCTTTGGCATATACCACGTCAATCAGATGACATTCAGAATCCAATAAAAACTTTAGTATTTCGTCTTTTTTCTTTCGTCCTGCAATCAATGTTACATAATCAATACCATATTCGAAATCAGTCAAGACCCTTTTCCTCCTCGAGCATATTTTGTTCCTTTTCCATTTCATCTGCCTGGTCTACAAGCAAAGCCAGCTTTTCCAAATCTTCAATTTGGGCATTATCGATAGACTGCTGAGCTTTCTTTCTGGCTATATCAAATACTATACCTAAAAACTGAACAGCAATCAATGGGGTTACGGAAATAAATGCAATTATTCCAAATCCGTTTACAAGAATGGATTGACCGCCCGTTGGAGAATTTGCGGCCACTGCCTGGGCTACCCCAAGGGTCAGAGGGGTTAAAAAAGCAGAGGTAAGGGCACCTCCGGAGACGCCTCCGGAATCAAATGCCAGTCCGACAAACAGCTTGGGGGTAAAGAACATCATAATAATTGATATGGCATAGAGAGGGCCTAAAAACCAGAGTATATTTACCTCCGTTAATATCTTTAGCATCGAAAGAGAAGAGGCAAAGCCTATTCCGATGGCCAGGGTCATACGAATCGTAAACTTTGTTATATGGCCGTTTGTGATTTCCTCTAACTGTTCTCCCAGAACCGTAACAGCCGGTTCAGATAGTGTGATTGCCGCTCCCAGGATGAATCCGATGATTAAAAGCAGCCATTTGAACCATTCCGGGCGGGAAGGGTCCAGGAAGGTTTCTCCTATATATTTGCCCGCAAATGCAAAGCCATAATCAATTCCTGACAAAAATATCAGCAGGCCGAAAAATACAATAACGGTTCCAAGTAAAATAGTTACAAATTCTTTCTTTGGCAGCTTTATTAAAAACAGCTGAAAGGGAAGGAATACAAGCACAACCGGTAATAAGGCCAGAACAACACCTACGAGATTTCCCGTAATAATTTCAAATAAATTGACGGCATAGCCGGGTGCATATAGCTGCTCTGCCGGCAATACGCCTCCATATCTGGCATTTAGAATAATACCATAGATGAACAGGGCAAGAATAGGCCCTACGGAGGCAAATCCAATAATACCGAAGGTGTCATCATTCCCCTTATGCTTTGACATCGTTACCGAGACACCCATTCCCAATGCCAATATAAAGGGAACGGAGATGTCGCCGGTTGTCGCACCGCTGCCATCAAAGGCCAGGGCAACAAATTCCTGGGGAACAAATAAAATCATTAAAAACACGATACCATACAGAATTGCAAATACAGCCCTTATATTTAAGTCCTTCATAATACGAAAGAGAGAAAATCCGACCATGATTCCGATACCGGCACCCATTATCCAGATAAAAACAGTTTCATTGATAATGGGCATTATCATGTGCGTTTGTCTGGCCAATACAGTCAGTGCCGGTTCGGCAACGGTAGCCAGAAGGCCAAAGAGCAAGCCAAAGAAAATAATGAAAAAGGCCTTTTTAAGTTTGATTAATGAGCCGCCTACCAGCTTACCGATAGGAAGGATGCTGATATTCAGTCCGTCTAAAAATAATGCCTGTCCCAGTATTACGCTGAGATAACCGACGATTAGCTTAATATAATCAGAAGGATTATTCAGAGGTGCGATAAAACCGCATACAAGAATTATGATGGCCGCAAGGGGCAGGGAAGATATAAATACTTCTTTTAATGTTGTTACAAAAATAGCAAGCTTATCTTTTAAGTTCATTGGTCAGTCTCCTATCTCTGTTTATAATGTACATGTGTTTCATTTATAATCAGCGCTGTTTGGCTAAAAACGCAGCGCAGGAATGGAATATAATTTTATACATACGCTATTATATTACTATATTTTTGATATAGCCTGCAACCTAAAACTTTATAAATATTAAATAAAATTTATAAAGTGAAAAATCAAAGTCCAATTAAATATTGACAATTATTAGCTTGAAGTTTATTATATTAATGTATTAATGTGAGACAATGTAAATATCACAGGCAGCTGCCTATCGTGACATCTGCCTGTTTTGTTTTCTAGATTATCTGTTAATTCATCATAAGAAAGGAAGGAGATTATTATGAACAAATACTCTGAAATCACCCCGGAGATATATAATTTGGCTGAGATGGTAAAGCAGAATTGTGTTATTGATTCCGAATTATATACGAAATATGACGTGAAACGAGGTTTGCGTGATATTAGTGGAAAGGGTGTGCTTGCCGGACTTACAGAAATCTGTGACGTACATTCTTATAACATTGTAGATGGCGAATATGTGCCCTGCGAAGGTAAACTTTATTATCAAGGTATGGACGTGGAGGATATCATTGACGGATTTATTAAGGATGACCGCTATGGATTCGAGGAGGTAACCTATCTTTTATTATTTGGTGAGTTGCCGGATATAAACCAGCTGGATGACTTTATTAAGCTTCTGGAATTCTACCGGGAGCTTCCTCCAAGCTTTGTAAGAGACATCATTATGAAGGCTCCCAGCAAGGACATGATGAACACGCTGGCCCGCAGTGTGCTTACGCTGTATTCCTATGACGAGCAGGCGGATAACATAACCATAGAGAATGTACTTCGTCAGGGATTGCAGCTGATTGCATTGTTTCCTCTCTTATCGGTATATGGCTATAAGGCATACCGCCATTATCATGATGGCAAAAGCCTGGTAATCCACCCTCCGAAGCAGGGATTGTCCACTGCCGAGAACTTATTATATATGCTTCGGTCAAATAAAAAGTATACCAAGCTTGAGGCCAAGATACTCGATATCGCATTGGTGCTTCATGCAGAGCATGGCGGAGGTAACAATTCCACCTTTACCACCCATGTTGTATCCTCTTCCGGTACGGATACATATTCGGCCATTGCCGCTTCTCTTGGCTCCTTAAAGGGACCCAAACACGGCGGTGCCAACATTAAGGTTATGCAGATGTTCGACGACTTGAAGAAAAAGGTCAAGGATTGGACCAGCGAAGAAGAGGTAGGCAAGTATCTTGCTGATTTGCTGAACAAGAAAGCCTTTGATAAAGCCGGTCTTATCTATGGAATGGGTCATGCGGTATATTCAATCTCCGACCCCCGTGCAAATGTATTCAAGCAATATGTAAAAAGCCTGTCCGAAGAGAAGGGAATGCAGGAAGAATTCTCCCTGTATGAAATGGTTGAGCGAATGGCACCGGAGATAATTGCCAGGGAAAGAAAGATATATAAGGGTGTAAGCGCCAACGTGGACTTCTACAGCGGATTCGTATATCATATGCTTGGTCTTCCGATGGAACTGTATACGCCGATATTTGCTGTTGCCAGAATATCCGGCTGGATGGCCCACCGCCTTGAAGAGCTTACGAATTCAGGCAAGATTATCCGTCCTGCTTACAAATGTGTGGCAGAACGCAGAGGCTATGTGAACCTTAAGGACCGTAAAGGGAGTGAAGTATAATCTTTTAAAAATAAATTTTATAAAAATTCATTTTTCACCAATTAACCATAAAGTTCTAGTGTATTTTTGCTTTCAATACATATACTAAAAACGTAACATCGTAAACAACAACACAGATTATCCTAAAATGCAAAAAATGGATAAGAAAATGGAGGAGTTTATATGGCAAGCAGAAACAGAGCAGAAATACCTGAAGCCAGAGAAGCGCTGGACCGGTTTAAGTATGAGGTGGCGAATGAATTAGGTGTTCCTTTAAAGAAGGGATACAACGG
>JAEZXP010000217.1 GCA_023419655.1 Bacillota bacterium
CTTGAGCGCTTAACTGCAACTGTTAAAGCTCTCTGATGCTTTGCGCAGTTACCGGTAATTCTTCTGGGAAGAATCTTACCTCTCTCTGATACATATCTCTTTAATTTATTAACATCTTTATAATCAATGCCTGTATGATTCTTGTCAGCGCAGAATACACAGATTTTCTTTCTTCTACGGCTGAAGGTTCTTCTCTTACCTTGAGAGTCGCCTCTGTCTCTGTCATTCCTATTGAACGCCATGCCATAACCTCCTTATCCGATATTTTGTTATTCTATCTATCCTAATAGATTAGTTAAATGGTAATTCTTCGTCTATACCATCGGGAATATTCATAAAGCCGTCTCCAATTGCAGAACTGGGTTCCGGTCTAAAGTCCCTCTGATAATTATTGCTGCCTGAATCGGGATTGCTTGATTTGCTTTCAGCAAATTCAATTTCTTCCACAACCACGTCCGTTGTATATACTTTTTGTCCTTCATTATTCGTATAACTACCCGTCTGAATACGTCCGACAGCAACCATTCTCATACCCTGTCTAAAATACTTCTCAACAAACTCCGCCTGCTTACCAAAGCAAACACAGCCAATAAAGTCCGCTTCCTGGCTGTCATTCGCCCTTCTAAACCTGCGGTCTACGGCTAATGTAAATCTGGCAACTGCAGTCGCATTTTCCCCCTGTGAATATCTCACATTCGGGTCTCTGGTCAAACGTCCCATTAATATTACTTTATTCATTCGTTACTACCTCCCTTTTAAATTCGCCTTAGGTAGTACTCTTAGGCATCTTTTCTGATGCATAAATATCTGATTACTTTTTCCATGATTCGAACTCTTTGTTCGATTTCATCCGGAACATTGGAATCAGCATCGAATTGGATGAAATAGTAGTGGCCTTCTTTCATTTTCTGAATCTCATAGGCCAACTTCTTTTTGCCCCAGTCATCCACATTGGTAACTGTGCCGCCGAATCTGCTAATCAGGTCTTTTACAGCCTCTAAGGTTGTAACTCTTTCTTCATCCTCGATTTTTGCATTAACAACTAAGGCTAATTCATATTGATTCATAGTTGCTTGCACCTCCTTCTGGTCTCTGGCCCTTTTCTAATACAGTTCTTTTTAATGCCGCTGCTTATGCTGCATTGATTCTACCATATTTAAAGAGCAAGGAATTTTGTATAACATATCACAATTTAATATATTAACACAAATTCTTTGATAAAACAACCTATTTTTTCACCAAATTGAATTCGTTTTTGTAAACAAGCTGCTGCATGGTTTATTCATATAATTGCTTGTAATCCCGCAGCCTTTTTTGGAGCAGGGTCAGAATATCCTTTGGTACCATGTCTTTTGCCAGCTCGGTATGGATTTGGATTGCAGGCTGCCGCAGGTACAGATTCCTTTTCGCCATTCTTCTCTTAGGGGGAGACAGTTTAGCAATAAATTCATCTCTGTTATTCAGTATGATTGCTATTGTATCCATATTGTGATGATGGATAATTTCAAAATCTTTGATATCTCCATAGGATATAAAGCCAAAGCCTCCTACGGAAGAGCTGTCAATTATTCCATCCATGGTTATCGTCAATAATTTCTTCTCCTTTAGGGCCTGCACAACTGCCGTCAAAAATCCCACAAGAAAAACAGCCGCAGCCAGCAGCCCTATCATCATATATAGCTTGTTCCCCTTTACAAAGCCGTAGAGGCATATGGCAACCGCGGCCACAAGCATAAAGAAATTTGCCAGACTTATCGCGAAGGCTCTGTGATTCGTTTCTTCTATAACGATGTCTCCCATTGGATTTCCCCCTATACGTACATTTCTAAATGAATTTCAATTGATTTTATTGTAAATCTTTTACCTTCCTTTTTCAAGTGGCAATCCTCCTATCCTATGTGAACACCGGCAGGCGGCATTATTTCATTCTATATATGCAAAAACATGGAGGTCATTATTAAAATAATGATAGCCTCCATATTAATTGCTTACAATTACCGCTGTAACGTATACTATATCCGGTTCTTATATTCTTTTAGTTTTTCTCTACGGCTTTTCTTATTAGCAGCCAGCTAAGTCCGATACCGACTGCCGAAAACAATATGCAGGATAAAAACAGATTATATGGATTGCCGGTTTTCCCTCCAAAGACAAATATGATTATCTTTTGGATTGCCGCAGACACTTTACCGTCAAATGCAGCCACATCCAGCAGAGGCAGCAGAACAAGAAATGTACTTGGCAGTCCGATTGATACAACTGTCTTCCAAAGCTTATTCATCCGGTAGTATGCTGTTGTTATAAAATATCCGGCTATAATTGCGGCAACATATACCGTAATTGTTATAAGAATAGCCTCAAGGTTTAGCAAGACGATATTCATGGATGCGGCTCTTTTATCAAATAGCATTTCATACATTCCGCCGATTTCAAATCTTTCATTTGCATTGCTTATCAATCCGGCCAGATTAACAATTATCCTGTCAATTACCGCCATGGATGCGCTTGTAATTCCGATGGTTATCAATCTGCTGATAAACATCATCTTTCTTGACGTGCTGTTTTGAAGCATCATCAGAAAGGTTTCCTTAAATGAATTAAGTCCTAATACAAATAAGAATATCATTGCGGACCATTCTATGCTGCCCATGCCCTGAAAGTTGCCGGATGAGCTGACACTGGCTATCGTTCCAAAGAATACGATAACAAGAAAGACTACCAGGTAAAATATGCGTATCGATTTAATATAATCGTAAATTTGATATTTGGTTGCTGCTTTCAAATTCATCTTAACCTCCTTATACATTCGTAAGCTGTACAAACAGCCTTTGAAGATCCATCTTCGTAATTTCAAGCCCCTCCGGCACGGATTCTTTTATTATCTGGCCTATAATATAAGCCGATTTCAGCCCTCCTATGGTGTCCATGCCAATCACTTCTTTTCCTTTAATGAACTCATCTACCATTCCTGCCATACCGGATATGGTATAACCGCAGGACATCAGCTCTTCCCTGGATTCATTCCTTATAATTTTGCCCTTTTTGATAATGACGACATCCTCAATTACATTGGATACCTCCTCTATCAGATGGGTCGATATAACAAAGGTCGATGGCGAATTACTGTATTTTTCAATCAACAGCCGGTAAAATACATCTCTATGGTTTGCATCCAGCCCCAGTACAGGCTCATCCAGCAGCACATAAGGCGTATTCACGGACAGGGCAATGATAACCTTAAATATTGAATTATATCCGGTGGATAGAGACTTAACATTCTTATTCAGATTCAATTCAAATATATCGGCAAGCTTATTGGCATATTCCATATCAAAGCCAGGATAAAATTCCTTACTCCAGCGGAAAATTTCTCTTATCTTCATGCTGGCAGGATAAAAGTTCTTCTCACTCATCATATAGATTTTCTTTAATGCCTCGTCATTTTCCTTTGAAGGCACGCCATCTACCAGAACCTCTCCGCTGTCCGCGTATATCCGGTTCGTTATAATATTCAGCAGCGTCGTCTTGCCTGCTCCGTTTCTTCCCAGCAGTCCATATATCTTATTCTCTTCAAACGTAAGGCTTACCCCATCAAGGGCACAGGTGCTTCCAAAATACTTGCTGATGTTTTTAATTTCAATGCTCATCTTCATACCCTCTTTCTAACAATGTTATAATCTCATCCTTTGAGATACCCAGTCGTACCGCCTCATCCACAAGGTTTTTTATGAAATTATCATAAAACTGTTCCTTTCGTTTTCCTTTAAGCTGTTTTACAGCTCCCTCTGCTACAAACATTCCAACCCCCCGTTTCTTATAAATAATTCCTTCCTCTACCAAGATTGTTATGCCCTTTAATGCTGTGGCAGGATTAATCCGATAGGTCACAGAAAACTCTGTAATTGAAGGAATCTGGCTTTCCTCCTTAAAGGCACCTGATAGAATGGCATCTTCAATCCCTTCTGCAATTTGAATAAATATAGGGCGTTCTTCATTAAATTTTAAATCCAAGCCAATCCCTCCTTAAGTGCATTGGTTAATTACTCCACTAACTAACCAATATAGTATATGATAATTTCATATTTGTCAACACCTTTTTTCAAAATTTATTTTTAATCTTGTTAAAGGCAGTATAAAATTATTTTCTACTTATGCTTTAACCATCAGCAAAAAAGGAACGGGCTGTTTTATACTCAAAACCCATTCCTTATTATTTAAGTTAATTTGATATTATATTTATTATCTATTGGAATATACGATTATAATTATCAATACAATACCGAATAATATCCACAGCTTCCTTTGGCCCGCCAAATTCATTTACTGCCGTCTCCTTATTCTCCAGCTCCTTATACACACTGAAAAAATGCTTCATCTCATTGAATAGATGCTGGGGTAATTCATCAATATTTTGATATATGTTGAAATTCGGCTCTTTAAAGGGAATTGCAATAATCTTCTCATCGCCCTTCCCGTTATCAATCATATTCATAACCCCAATCGGATAACATCTTACCAGCGTCATCGGCTCAATGGATTCGGAGCATATAATCAGCACATCCAGAGGGTCCTTATCATCCCCATAGGTTCGGGGTATAAACCCATAGTTTTCAGGATAATGGGTCGATGTATAAAGAATGCGGTCAAGGATTATCATGCCTGTCTCCTTGTCCAGCTCATATTTTTTCTTACTTCCCTTTGAGATTTCAACCACCGCCACAAAATCTTCCGGTGTAATTCTATCCGGGTTTATATCATGCCAAATATTATTCATAACATTCCACCTATGCTTCTATTCCTTATATCACAATGATACGTTATTCGTCTGCTTATTGCGTAATATCCATATACTTTTGTTTTGCTTTATCCATAATATCAGTATATCCTTTTGCAAAATCTTTATCTAAAAACCGCCCGTATATTTCTGATTTTTTAGTTAATGGAATCTTGCCAAAAATAACACCACAGATTGCGAATAATCCTTCTTCTTCATTATTCAGGAACAGTAAATACTCCTCTCCATTTGCCATATTCATATAGCCATTTACCGTATACGTCTTGTTTGATACCGCGTCCTTAAAAGAATGCTCCATAATAACAATCCTTTGATTCGGCTGTATCTTCGGGTTATTATCGCTGTTTTTAAATACTTCTGTTATTTCAAACCCGGATTTTGTATAGCCCCCTACTACGATATTATTAATTTTAGACCTGAAAATATTGGTTCCTGCCACATCAACCTTTTTTCCCTTTATAATGATTGGAGAGCTGTCATCTAATTCTTCTAAAGAATGAAAGCCGTCTGTTTTTGCATCCAGCAGAACAACATCTTTATGTGCTCCTTTATTTCCGAAAATTAATATCGAACCAATGCATAATATGG
>JAEZXP010000050.1 GCA_023419655.1 Bacillota bacterium
CTGCTGGTTTATTTCATCCCCATCAATTACAATGTCTGAATCCTTCCACATCTTATCCCACCATTTGGCACTTTCCGCTTTAAGATTATCGTACCGGGCATTGCCAAAGAAGCTTTCATGCTCCGTACAGCTGCGGGAGAATACTTCTTCCTCCGGTAATATGCCTTTTTTCGATAAGTTCTTAACAACTCGGGTAAGAACCTGAGGCTTGTTTTGCAATAAGTCAAAGGTGAATTTCTTCATTACCCTCTTTTCCTGAACAATATCCTCCTCATTCTTTACAGAGCCTTCAAAATAACAGCAGGAATATACGGATTGATTTGTATTGATGGTATCCGCAAGAATACTGCAGTATTTTTCCCCGATATTCTTTTCCCTGCAATCCCATAGATTCTTCCCTACCATCTGATGTATATTTGAAAAATCAAGTCCTGCCGTCACCGCGACCTGTCCTGAAAAATTCAGTGCTGTCATTGTGAGGCGCTGTCCGGCGTAGTGGACATCCTGCATCGAGAGAAAACGCTCAAATTCAAGCCGAAGCTCCCTCCCATCCTTCAATATCCATGTATAGGAGCGGGTTAATATCCCCGTACGCAAATCCAGTTCCCGCCTGAAATCCTTAAATTCAGATTGGTACAAATCAGCAATTTCTCCGTCAATCTCTATTCTTAGATAGAGCCAGTCAACCGAATTCACGATAAACTCTATCTTATCAATCATACCCTTATATGCGGAGGCTTCGATTTCTCCGATTTCATAAATCCCATTAAAATAGCTTCCAATCAGCCTTTCGCCTGAATATCCCTCATCAAAATATCCACGGACCCCCATATACTCATTTCCTAATGAAAATATCGATTCGGATACCAGACAATAGTCGGGATTAAAGCCTTCTTCAATTATGCTCCATGGATTTGTACGATAATAAACATCTGCTACTTTTGTCATGATTTTCTCCATTCCTGCTCAAGCGCATCAATGCGCAGGTATTTTTTATCCTTTCAATGCACCGGTTGCCGCACCTTCTGTGATTTTTTTCTGAAAAATTATAAATAAAAGTATTGGCGGAATAATAGAAAACACTACCGCTCTTAAAACCTCCACCGCCGTCGCATTCGAACCCTGGAATGAGAACAGCCTTACCATAACCGTCTCCTTCCCCGAGCCATTCAAAACCAGATATGGCATCAGAAAATCCGACCATGCGGCATTAATTGAGAATATAATAATTACCATTACAATTGCTTTGGAAAGCGGAATGATTATTCTTAAAAACGTCTGTACATAACCAGCTCCATCCAGTTTTGCCGCTTCAATCAGCTCCTTGGGCAGGCCTTCAAAAAACTGCTTAAATAATATTACATAAAAGGCATTTGCACCCATCATGAACCATAGCGGTATATAGGATTGTGTTAAGTGAAGCTTATTAATATTGACAAATAAGGCAACCATACTTGTCATAGGAGGAATTAATAAGCTCCACATAACTAACCCCAGCACCATCTTATGTCCTTTCGGCTTCACGATTGCTGTGGCATATGCCAGTAAGCCGTTAAAGAATATGGCGCAAACAGCGGAACCCAGAACTACGATAAAGGAATTGATATAGTTGTTAACAAACCTAAGCTCTTTCCACGTCTGAGAAAATAGCAAAAAATTAAACGTTTCAGGCATTATAGACGGGTTGTTATTAAAATCCTTTATGGTCCTGAAGCTTGCGAGAAATGCCCAAACGATTGGAAATAAGGTCGCAATTATTATGCATATACAAACGATAAATATTATGACACTTAAAATCTTAGTCCCGGTGGAGTGAAGATCATAAAAGCGAATAGCTCCGTCTTCCTTTTTGCTATACTTTTTAAAATACATGAAACCCCTCCTAATCATCCTTTGACTTTGTAAGCTTAAAATACAGCCCGCTAAAGATTATCAATATAACGCATATTACAACTGAAGTTGCGGCTGCCATCGGATAATTGAACTCCCTGTTGGCATAGTTCCAAACCAGCATCATAATCGAAATACTTGCATTGTTGGGCCCGCCCTGTTTTAAAACCAACGGTTCGTATAGAATCTGGAACACCGAAATAATCTGCAGAATCAGCATCATTTTTCCCAATGACAGGATACTCGGAAGAATAATATGCTTAATCCTGTTGATAACCCCTGCGCCATCGATTGTTGCCGCCTCATATAATGCCGGGTCAATATTGCTTATGTTTGCCATATAGATTAAGGTTGTGGCACCGGCTCCCTTCCAAGTAAGAATAAGCACAATAATCGGAATGGTGAGCATTGTATTGTTCATCCAGACCATCGGTCCGGCTCCGATTTTAGATAATAGAATGTTTAATACACCGGTTCTTCCTTCTCCAAACATGTATTTCCACATAAGCACCGTAGCCAGGCCCGGCACGATATTCGGCAGGTATATGCCTACTTTAAAAAAACTTTTAAGATGTACTGTCTCCGTAATCAGAATTGCTAATATCATCGGTGTAAAAAAACCGATAATTAATGACCATACTATGTAAACAAACGTGTTTTTCAATGCCTTCAAAAATACAGGATATTGAAATAATCGTTCGTAATTATCAAATCCAACAAATTCTTCTACGCGAAATCCTTTCGCCGTATGTAAGGAGAGTCGAACACTTTCCAATATTGGCTCCCATACAAAAAAAGCAAATAAGATAATAGCCGGGAGCATAATCATCCACCCAATAAGGTCTTTTTTTTGCAGCCAGGTTCTTTTTGTTCGTTTGGTATGATTTTCTCCTTTTACCTTGACCACTCTTTTACCCTCCTTTATTATGCAGAAATTCTTCTTATCATAGGTGATGGGGTAATCCTTCAAGAAAACCCCACCACCATGAGCATTATTTAATTGCCTGAATATTATTGATTGATTGTAGTATCAAGAATTGTCTGGTAATTCTCATCCGCCGTCTTCATAAGTGATGCGACGTCTGCATTTTTATCCGTAATAACAGCCTGAAGTACATTGGTCAGCTGTGCATACATTTCCTGCGTTGCTCCGGGTTCTTCCTGACGAAGGTTACCGGGTTTTTTGAGAATATCAAAGTAGTCATTGTATAATCTCATATCTACGTTGGAATATTCAGCAGCAAGCGCATCCTCTGCCGCCTTCAGCTCTTCACTGGCCCATGCAGGGAAACGGGGTATTACAGGTATTCCGTTATCAACACAATATTGATTGTTCGCCTTGATACCTTCTTCGTTTAATACCGGTCCTTTGCCCATAAGAACGAGATAATCCAGTGCGGCATTAATCTGTTCAGGTGTGGCATTCTTTGAGAACATATAAGGGGTACCGCCTGATAAGGAGTACTGCTCGCCATTCGGGCCTGCGGGTACAGGTACGATTGATAGTTTATCAACGGCAAGTCCGTTATTATAGGTGGGCTGGTTAACCGCATCATTGGCAGCAAGATACATTGCCGCTCCTCCTGTACCTAACTGAGTAAATCCTGTTCCCCAGTTCTCTACAGTAGGGTCAGCGGTAAGCACATCATATTCCCACTTTAAGGACTTGACATATTCCATGGCTGCAATCGCTTCCGGTGTATCAATATTGGCAACATATTTTCCATCCGCATCAACCGTTGTTAAAGTTGCACCAAATGCCCATGCTATATTGCTAAAATGCCATCCGCCTGCATTGTCCATTGCTAACAGGCATAATCCGGCCGCACCTGTTTTATCTTTAATTGTCTTGGCTGTCTGTGCAAGCTCTTCCCAAGTCTTCGGATAAAGCGGCAGGCCTTCCGCGTTAACCAATCCTGCTTCTTCAAATAATTCAACATTAAGCATTAAGCCTAAAGCATAACCATCACGGGGTATACCATAGGTTTTTCCATCCTTTGACATCAGCTCCTTGATGGAAGGATTAATCTCTTCCAGCCAGCCGCGGGCAGCAAGCTCATCTGTGATGTCGGCAACAAAACCGCCGTTTATCAGCTTCTGCGTATCCGTATACCATGTTTCAAAGATTACAGGAAGCGTTCCTGCTTCCGCCTTTGGAACAAAGGTATCAACCGCATATTTATAATATGCCGGAACTACGGTGACATTCGGATGCGTCTTATTGAAGATATCGACATATCCATTATGTAATTCAATTTCTGCTGTTAAGGTCTCCTCAGGCCAGATACCAAGCGTTAACTCAAATGGTTCTCCGCCGTCAGGAGTATCTGTTACATCTGCGTCCTTTGCAGGCGCCTTCGTTGCTTTCGGCGTATCTGCTGCCTCCCCATTATCATCCTTCTTACATGCCGCAAATAAACTTGAGACAAGTACGAGGCACAACATGATACTAACAAGCTTTTTCATTTTTTTCATAATCATTTCCCTTCCCACATATAGTTTTACGTTAAATCCATTAATTTGTAATATTTTATTATCTCTTTTTGTATGTTTTTTATTAGTTTAACGCTAAACCCATTTTAGCATTTGTGCAATATGATGTCAACAGTTTTCTTGTTTTATTTTGATTTGTATACCATTGTTTTCATACTATATTTAACATCTGCTAAATTCTTAATTATGCTTCTTTGACCTTCTTTAACCGAACCAGAACCAATGCCGAACCAACCATTCCAATCATGAAGATAATTGCCATGATATTGGAATCACCGGTCTTAGGGGCTTCTTCCGGTACATTCTCTGCAGGAACTTCTTCTGCAGCCACGGCTTCTTCTTCCACTGTAATTGTTGCAGCTGCATCATCAGATAAGAAAACATCCTTAATCGTGTAAACACTGGAGCCGCCGTCAAGTCCCATAAAGTTAATCCATGACAGCATATCAAGACTTTGCTCGCCAACCGGCAGAACGACATCCTGATACTCATCCGACAGTGTAATTCCCAAATCTGCCAGATTAACAGTATATTTGTCAGAAACAACAATCTGGGCTGTTTTCGTATCACCGGTAGCACTCATAATAATATGAAGATAAGGTGTATCAATTGCAGCATCACCAAGATTTAGCTGCGTCCAGTTCCCCGGACCCTGTATGGTACCGTCTACTACTGCTCCTGCGTTAATAAAGCCCGAATTCTGAAATACTCCATCCTTGACAATCTCTTTTGCAGCCGCAAATACATTCGTTGTCATAAGCGTCAAAATACATAAAGCTGCAATCATTGCCGTAATTCCTTTGAATCCTCTTGATTTTTTCATTTTGAATCCTCCTCATAATAATAATGATAGATAATAAAAGATTAAAGAAAACGATAATTTAGTTTAACGTTAAACTTACTATGATGTTACTTCTTTTACTTTATAAATATATATTTAGCACAAATTTAACGTTCAACTTAATGCTATCATCCATACTCAATTTTGTCAATATCTTTTATTCATTATCTTCAATAATTTCCCATTCTAGTACTAGTTGAATCTAATTTGCCGCTATCCCCTTGCATGTAAATTCACAAGGGCCTATCTTAAACGCTATAAAGAATGACCGCAAAAAACGGCGTGCTTTTCTCCATCCTTTTTAGATGAGAGGAGCACGCCGTTCTTTCCAATTATTTTATGATATTAATTGCAAATTCCAATGCAAAATTAATTTGATTTACGCTTTTTAAAATACCAAACTACTAAAGCTGAGACTAAAACTACAGCACCCACCGTCAAAAAAACAAGCGGCATATAGTGGGAGCCTTTAGAAGGCTCCGAATCAACGGGCAGGGTGTCTGGTTTGGGAGTAGGACTTGGCGCTTCTGTAGGAGCCGCCGTTGGTACAGCGGTTGGCTCCGGTGTGTTCGTCTCCTCATTATCCGAACCCGTATTCAGAAAGGCATCCGGGTCCACCACGGCATCAAATGCAGGCTTTGCTGCAAAAAACTTATCAAAAATCAGCGGATTTCCCTGTGCGCGCCAGCTTTGCGGGTCTATCTTTCCCCAGAAGGTAATACGTTCAATATCCTCTGCGTACTTCTTATATATCTGAAACAGCTGGGCATAGAGCTGTGCCTGCTTCTGGTAATCTTCCTCGGTAGGCTCTGCCGTATAGTTGCCATATGAGCCAATCGGAATATCCAGCTCCGTTATCGCAACCTTTACTCCCGCCTCGACGAATCTTGCAATCGTAGCATCAACCGTGGATACATTAAGATTCGCAGTCCAGTAATGCGATTGCATACCGAGAACCTCAATAAGCAAACGGTCAGGCTCGGTGTTTCGCGGGTCTGTTTTCCACTGATTGTTCAGCTCTTCAGCCATCATTGCCATGGCTTCCCGCTTCCAGCCTTCATTTTCATTAAAATCATTATAAAATAATATCGCATCCGGGTCTGCCAAACGGGTAAACACAAATGCATCATAGATATAGTCCGCTCCGCTCTCACCCTTAGACGCATCCGCACCATTTTCATACGCCAGATACCAGTACGAAGTCTGCGAATCATTCGACCCCTTACGCAGGGCTGTTCTCCAGTCCTTGCTTACGGCAGAACCGCCGTGGAAGGCTTCATTTACCACATCCCAGGATACAACCTTTCCTTTAAAATGACCTGCAACATTATTTATGTAGTCCTCCATGTTGGCTTTCGCTTCCTCACGGGTAAGCGGTTTGCCGCTTTCATCCCGGTTCACCCAGTTAGAAGACTGGGAATGCCAAATCAGCGTATGCCCATGAACGGCTATCCCGTTACTCTGTGCCCAGTCTATCAGCATGTCGGCATTCGTGAAATTATACACCCCTTTTCTGGGGCTTATATACATTGGCTTCATGGAATTTTCAGCACTTACCACATTGTAATGGTGATTATACATTGCCGTTATTTCATCATCTCTTGTCTGGTGCGGCTCCATAATATTTCCTATATCAAAGTAATCCTTATAGACCTCCTTAAGGGAGGGAAGTGTAAGATCCCATTCAGGCACTCCCTGTGGTTCCCCCACCCGGCTTATAACAATTCGGTCTAAATACCATACATCGGCATGGGTAGCGTTCTCATTCGTGTATAGTCTGAAATCTATAAATTCTAATGGAACTTCCATTAGCTGTGTCGTACCACTCACTTGTGTCCACTGATTTATCGGCAATGTACCGACATCATTCGGACCCGGAATTTTAAAAGCGTTATCCATCGTATTACCG
>JAEZXP010000098.1 GCA_023419655.1 Bacillota bacterium
TCCAAGTCGAATACGCTGGTAAAGGAAGCGACGGATAACCTTGAGACCTTCGAGATTGGAATTGCGGCGCAGAAAATTTATGATTTTATATGGGAAGAATTCTGTGACTGGTATATTGAGATGGTAAAGCCAAGACTATATAATGATGCGGATGATACCAAAGTGGCTGCACTCTGGACTTTGCAGAAGGTGCTTACCAATTCCTTAAAGCTGCTTCATCCGTATATGCCTTTTGTTACCGAGGAGATATTCTGTACCCTTCAGGAGATGACAGGACTGAAAGAGACGGAATCCATTATGATATCGGCATGGCCTGAATATAATCCTGCTTGGGAATTTGCCAGGGACACGGAAAGCATTGAGCTGATAAAGCAAGCGGTGAAGGGAATCCGTAACGTAAGGTCAGAAATGAATGTACCTCCCAGCAGGAAGGCTACGGTTATCGTAGTTTCGGATAATGAGAGAATCCGGGAGATTTTCACCGAGAGCAGGGTATTCTTTGCTACCCTGGGCTTTGCAGGAGAGGTTATCGTTCAGAAGGATAAGTCGGGAATCAGTGAGGATGCCGTATCAACAGTAATTGCCGGGGCGCAAATCTATATTCCTTTCGCTGATTTAATCGACATTGATAAGGAGATAGAACGGCTTAGCAAAGAAAAGGAACGGCTAGAGGGAGAGCTAAAGCGTGTGAAGGGAATGCTGTCGAATCCGAACTTTGTATCCAAGGCACCGGAAAGTAAGATAGCAGAGGAAAAGGCTAAGCTTGAAAAATATGCCGATATGATGAATCAGGTTCAGGAGAGATTACAGAGTCTGAGCAAGTAAAATAGAAAATAGTTCAATTTAAAAGTTAAAATAATTATTTAAAGCGATATTCAAAAAACGTCCTGCCTTGTGCGGGCTACGGTTAATTGGATATCGCTTTTTACATTTTTAAATCGAAAGCAAATGATAGTTATTATCAATAAATGTATTGACAATATTAAAATTTTATACTATAGTATTATAAATGGCAAATGAAAGTCATTATCAAAAAGGAGATTTTTGATAATAGCTTGGCCAATATTGAGGCTATCGAATGTCTTTAATTTAACAAAAAATCAAAGGAAAGAGGGAATGTTATGTCTTTGGCAATGGCTGATATAGGTGAAACCAGAGTGATTATGGATTTCAGAGGCAAAGATGATATGAAGCGTCATCTTCAGGACCTGGGATTGATAAAAGGAGAAAACGTTCGAATTGTGGGAGAAAATCCAAGTGGTTTGATTTTATTGGTAAAGGGAGTCAAGATAGCTCTTAATCGTGGCTTAGCCAATATGATAATCGTAGAATAGTAGCGGAGGAATCTAAAATGACCATAAAGAATTTAAAACCGGGACAGAAAGCTCTTGTTCTATCCATAGGTGAAAAGGGTTATATGCGCAGACGAATTATGGATATGGGAGTTACACCGGGCACATCGATTAAGGTGGTAAAGGTTGCACCTCTGGGTGACCCGATTGAGATTAACATAAGAGGATATGAATTATCCTTAAGAAAAGATGAAGCAGACCAGATTCAGGTAGAGTTAATATCATAGCCTATAGATGAAAGAAGGAGAAATCAAGATGTCATTTGTTATTGCGCTTGCCGGTAACCCGAACTCCGGGAAAACCACTTTATTTAATGAATTAACAGGCTCCAGACAACATGTTGGAAACTGGCCGGGTGTTACGGTAGATAAAAAAGAAGGAAAATATAAAAAAGACAAGGAAATAAATATCATTGATTTACCGGGTACATATTCCATGTCGCCATATTCTGCAGAAGAAATCATCGCAAGGGATTATATTATAAAAGATAAGCCGGATGCGGTGATTAATATTGTCGATGCAACCAGTATAGAAAGAAACCTGTATCTGACTTTGCAGATTGCTGAGACAAAGATTCCTACAGTTATTGCTCTGAACATGATGGATGAAGTTGAATCCAGAGGGGATAAGATAGATATTGCAAAACTGTCAAAATACTTTGGTGTTCCGGTGGTTCCCATTGTGGCAAGAACCGGAAAGGGCATCAAGGAGCTTATGGATGCGGTATATACTGTTGCGAAGGGAAAAACCACAATCAATCAACTGCCGATATTTGACCAGACGATGGCGGAAGGGATAGATAAAATATCAACCATACTGGCAGATGAAGGAGTAGAAGATGCCGACTGGAAAGCAATTAAGCTGTTAGAGGGAGATGAGATTGTAACATCCTCCTTAACAGAAGGAATGTCAAAAAGGGTATCGGATACGATAAAGAGCCTTGAGGCCCATACGAACAATGATTTAGAAGCAAAGATTGCAGACTTGAGATATCAATATATAGGGAAAATAGTCAAGGATACAGTCAAAAAAACAAGGACAGAACATGCAGAGACCAAATCAGATAAGCTTGATAAGATTTTGACCAATAGAATTTTAGCGCTTCCGATTTTTGCAGTAATCATGTATCTGCTGTTTGCATTTACTTTCAGTGAAAACTTCCTGTTTATACCTGAGCTTCCAAGCCCGGGTGTATGGTTAGCTGGTTTAGTGGAAGAAGGCTGGGGAATGCTTACAGAGGGTCTTGAAGGATTGCTGGCCGGTGCAGGAGCTTCCGAATGGGTTCTCTCGCTTGTTATTGACGGAATCATGGAAGGTATCGGTGCGGTAGCAGGATTTCTTCCTTTGGTACTTGTACTTTTCTTGCTGCTGTCATTTTTGGAGGACAGTGGTTATATGGCCAGAGTTGCCTTCGTTATGGACAGAATTTTCCGCAGATTTGGTTTATCAGGAAAGTCTTTCATACCGATGCTGATGGGCTTCGGATGTTCCGTGCCGGCACTGATGGCATCCCGTACACTGGATAGTGAAAAGGACAGAAAAATCACGATGATGATTACACCTTTTATGTCCTGCGGTGCAAAGCTGCCGATTTATGCCATGTTTGCGGCCACCTTGTTTGCAGACGGCAATAAGACCTTAGTTGTGTTTACAATCTACATGCTGGGTATTGTAGTTGCAATACTAAGTGCATTTATACTGAATAAAATAATGTCCAAAGGTGAAACCTCGAATTTTATTATGGAATTACCCCAGTACCGTGTACCAACCTTAAGAAGTGTTGTATACCACGGATGGGAGAAAGTTAAGGGCTTCGCAATAAAAGCGGGAACCGTTATATTTGCTTCCACCATTTTAATCTGGTTGCTTTCCAATTTTAATTTCAGTGGAATGGTAGATATGGAAGACAGCTTTTTGGCATCGATTGGTAATGGAATAAAGATTATATTTAAGCCTTTGGGCTTTGCAGATTGGAGAGCTTCCGTTGCAGTAGTAACAGGATGGATTGCAAAAGAAAATATTGTCGCAACCTTTGGTCAGTTATTTGCAGGTGTGAGTGACGAGGCGGTGATTGATGCTTATATGGCAGGAGAGCAGGCTCTTCCTCAATTGAGCACCGTATTTACCAGTTTGACAGCATGGTCTTATATGGCATTTAACCTGTTGTGCATGCCTTGCTTTGCAGCAGTTGGTGCGATTAGAAGAGAAATGGGTTCATGGAAATGGACATTACGGGCAGTTGCCTTCCAGATGGGAGTAGCTTATATCGTGGCCCTGTTGATTTATCAAGTCGGCAGATTGTTCATGTAATCCGTTTGAGATATGATATGAATGTAAAGGATAATATCCTATGCATAGACAAAAAGACGCTAATAGTGATTACACATTATTAAAGGAAGTGATATATAATGATTGACTACATCATAATTGCTGTTATACTTGCCAGCCTGGGATTCATTCTGGTACGCAGGATAAAAGCAAAAAAAGCGGGACAGAGCCTTGGCTGCGGTTGCAGCTGTGGAAGTTGCCCTTCTACATCCGCCTGTCATGGAGACAAAGTAAATTAAGTACTGGCATCCTTGTAATATAACAATTATATTTTTAATAAATAGTGTCATTCTTAGGCATAAAGCCATAAGGATGACACTATTTATTTTATAATGTCTTTCTTGCTATATCTTATTCTTATGCTGACGGCTTCACCTTTTTGCATCTCGTTCATAAAATATTATGTGAACATCTACGCAGAAAGAGGTAAAGCGATTGAATAATGATCAAAATAACCAAGAGATGGATAATAATCAGCAATCAATGAGATATCAAGAAACGATACAGGGTAATTCTTTTAGGGAACCCGGCCAAAGGGTGCCAGGTCCTCCGGGATTTAGTAACAGACAGTCAGGGCCGTCAGGTTTTCCGGGATTTAATAACAGACCGTCAGGGCCTCCTCCGGGAATCGGTCAGGGTGCCGGACCTGTAAGGCCTGGTGCAGGGCCGCCGTCAGCACCTCCAAACTTTACGCCCCAGCTTCCCCAGGAGGAACGGCAAGCATTATCCGGCCCCGGCAGACCGGCTATCAGAGGCGGAGTTGGTTTTCGCGGACGGCCCAGAGATATGAGAGGCTGCATAAACAGGTTTACCTATATCTGGCTGTTTAACGGTAACAATTTCTGGTTCTATCCGGTATTCGTCGGGAGAAATACGGTAGAAGGCTTCCGGTGGAGAAGGAACGGATGGGATTATGACAGAATCAATACGAACAGAATACTTTATCATATCTGTTTCTAGTTATAATGAGATGCGAATCAGCAAATGAAGCAACGATATGTAATCTGTATTTAACAATAATCTAACTTGCAATTCAATCCCCTATCGATTATTATAAATGTATAAATGATATTGTTTGGTAGTTTATACAGAGAATTATATTGAAAAGAGGAATTGAAGGATGTTAATGGACGATTATATCAAATTTACAATTGGAAAACAAAAGCATATTGCTCTTATAGCCCATGACAGCAAAAAGCAGGAAATAATTGATTGGGTAGAGGAAAATAAGGATATATTAAAAAATCATTTTCTCAGCGGTACGGGAACGACAGCCAGATTAATCTCGGAAAAAACAGAACTTCCGGTAAGAGCCTATAACAGCGGCCCTCTGGGAGGAGACCAGCAGATTGGCTCCAGAATCGTTGAAGGAAACATTGATTTTGTTATATTTTTCTGGGACCCTTTGGAATCACAGCCCCATGACCCGGATGTAAAAGCCTTACTTCGGATAGCGGCTGTCTATGATATACCGATTGCCAATAATCAGGCGACTGCTGACTTTCTGATAACATCAAAATATATGAATGAGGAGTATGAAAGAAAGGTAATAAATTTTAACAAGATAATGAACAATAGAATAGACGAGATGACAAAGGAATAGTAGCATAGAATATAATGATAGGGACTGTCGCAAAATGATATTGGATACACAGGTGTAATCAGTGAGGTTCATGCCTGTGTGCCCGATGCTATTTTGCGACAGTCCTTTTTGATGTTGAAATAGCCATACTGCCCATTTAGTCCGGTTATTGGACGGAGGATACACCGGACAGACAGATTCTGGCTATATGCTCTTTGTCAGGCTATCGATAAAGTACCTGGCACCATCGGACAGAGGAATATCCAGGTTATAGGCTGCAACCAGCTTTCGGGAAGGGATATCCTGCTCTGTCTCTATAATGGCCAGTTCCCCCAGTTCCTTAATACAAAAATCAGGAACGAAGGCAACGCCAAGTCCGATTCTGGCCAAATCAATTAGCAAATCATTGCTTGCAAGCTCGATTGCAGGAACCAGGTCCAGAGAGTTTTCCAGGAACAAATTATGAAGATATATACTGGTGGTTGCCCGCTTCTCCAGCATCAATATCGGATATTTCAAAAGCTCCTGAAATGAAATCGGATGATTGGACAGAGGATAAGCGTCCTTCTTCACGATAAAGACATCATGAAATTCCTTTAAGGGAATGATATCCATTAAATCATTTAAAGCGGAGTTTGGTGAATTGGTTACAATCACATCCACCTCGTTACGCTCCAGCATTGTGGCACACTGGATGGAGGTTCCATTGGATACCTTAATATGAATATGGGGATATTTTAAATGAAAATGATTCAGATACGGCACCAGATAATACCGGCATATTGTATCACTGGCACCAATCCTTAATTGAACGCCGCTTTTCGGGTCCGCACAAAGCTGGTTTTCTCCCCGGGTAATCAGATTAATCGCCGGCTCGATATGTTTTAATAATAATTCACCCTCCTTGGTAAGAGCCACCCGCTTGGTGCTTCGGATAAACAGGGGCTGGTTCAATCGTTTTTCTAAGGTCTTTATGGACTGGCTGACGGCTGACTGGGATATGAATAACGCATCAGCAGCCTCCGAAAAGCTCAAGCTTTTTGCCACATTGTAAAATACCTTATAAAGCTCATAATTTATATCCACAACAGTTCCTCCTTCGTAGAGCATTGATGAGCCTGCATGACACTATCTAAGCAGGGAAATTTTCAAAGGTTCTATATATTAGCTTCGCTAATAAAAGTATTCACATATATTAATTTTGATTATAAGACAAGCTATGATATAATGCAAGAAAATGATGGGCAGATTATATAACAATAGCAAAAAAATAGTTTTGGGAAAATAGAACAGATTCATAGATAATAAATGCTGACTCATAAGGATTACTTTCGTATAGCACATAAAACCATTGCATTTGAAAACATGTAAATTAAGGAGAAGCGGGCATGAACAATGTTAGAAGAATCTATGTGGAAAAAAAGGAACCCTATGCTGTTCCTGCGAAGGAATTGGAGATGGAGCTTAAGAATTACCTGGGAATTAAGGGACTTAAGGCTGTCAGGGTTCTTAATCGATATATGATAGAAAATATAAGTGAAGATACGTACAGGCGGGCATTGAATACCGTATTTATGGAGCCGCCTGTAGATATTCTATACGAAGAATCCTTTCATTCGAAGGCGGATGAGAAGGTGTTTTCAGTGGAGTATCTGCCGGGGCAATTCGACCAGCGGGCCGATTCTGCGGAGCAATGTGTAAAGCTTCTGGATGAGAAGGAGGAGCCGGTTATAAAATCAGCAACCACCTATATTCTTTCAGGAGATATCTCGGAGGAGGATTTTGAGCGGATTAAAGCCTACTGCATTAATCCGGTGGATTCCAGAGAGACCGATGAAGTGAAGCCAAAGACCCTGATTACAGAATCCTTGGAGCCGGAGGATGTGGAAATCCTTGAAGGCTTTAAAGATATGGATAAAGACAGACTGGAAGAGTTATATAATTCTCTCAATCTGGCGATGACAACGGCTGATTTTTGCCATATACAAAACTATTACAGGAATGAGGAGAACAGAGACCCTTCCATGACGGAAATCCGTGTTCTGGATACCTATTGGTCTGACCATTGCAGACATACGACATTCTTAACCGAGCTTAAGGACATTCAGTTTGGTGAAGGCTATTATACAGAGCCGATGAAGGCTGCCTTTAAGAGCTATACGGATGACAGAGAAAAGCTTTATAAGGGCAGGGATGATAAATACATCTCACTGATGGATATTGCGCTTTTGGCGATGAAGAAGCTGCGGGCAGACGGAAAGCTGGAAGACATGGAAGTATCGGATGAAATCAATGCCTGCTCAATTATCGTGCCTGTAGAAATCGACGGCAAGACAGAGGAATGGCTTGTATTCTTTAAGAATGAGACCCATAACCATCCTACGGAGATAGAGCCTTTCGGCGGTGCCGCCACCTGCCTTGGCGGTGCAATCAGAGACCCGCTTTCAGGAAGGGGTTATGTATATCAGGCAATGAGGGTTACCGGAGCAGCAGACCCTACAAAGCCTGTGGAAGCTACCATGAAGGGAAAGCTTCCGCAGAGAAAGATATGCACCGAGGCTGCCCATGGATACAGCTCCTACGGCAATCAAATCGGTCTTGCAACCGGTCTTGTGGATGAGATATATCATCCGGGCTATGTGGCAAAAAGATTGGAAATAGGTGCTGTTATGGGTGCAGCCCCCAGAAAGCATGTCATTCGTGAAAATTGTAATCCGGGAGATATCATTATCCTTATGGGAGGAAGAACAGGACGGGACGGTCTTGGCGGTGCAACCGGTTCTTCCAAGATTCATACCACGCAGTCGATTGAAACCTGCGGAGCAGAGGTGCAAAAGGGCAATCCTCCTACTGAGCGAAAGCTTCAAAGACTGTTCAGAAGGCCGGAGGTAAGCAGTATTATTAAAAAATGCAATGACTTCGGAGCAGGCGGTGTATCGGTAGCGATTGGTGAGCTGGCGGACGGACTTGAGATTAACCTGGATAAGGTTCCCAAAAAATATGCCGGTCTTGACGGAACCGAACTGGCCATATCGGAATCTCAGGAGAGAATGGCTGTCGTTGTTTCTCCCGAGGATGTGGATAAGATGCTGGCCTATGCGGAGGAAGAGAACCTTGAAGCGGTGGTTGTTGCTTATGTAACAGAGGAGAAAAAGCTGGTAATGACATGGAGAGGCAAAGAGATTGTCAATGTTTCGAGGGCATTTCTTGATACCAACGGAGCCCGTCAGAAAGCTTCTGCCTATGTAACCATCCCTGATAAGAAGGATAATTATCTGGAGCAGGGAGCCTTTGGCTTTGATAAAGATGAAAGTGTTAAGGATAAGTGGTTAAAGGCCTTATCTGATTTAAATATATGCTCTAAAAAGGGATTGTCGGAGATGTTCGACAGCTCGATAGGGGCTTCGACGGTTACCATGCCTTATGGAGGAAAATACCAGCAATCACCCATTCAGACAATGGTTGCAAAGCTGCCGGTGCTTCGAGGAAAATGTGAATCCGTATCGATGATGAGCTATGGATTCGACCCTTACCTTTCCAGCTGGTCACCTTTTCATGGTGCGGTATATGCAGTCTTGTCCTCCGTAGCAAAGATTGTAGCCTCCGGAGGGGATTATTCCAAGATACGCTTTACCTTCCAGGAGTATTTCAGAAGGCTTGGCAATGACCCGAAGCGCTGGGGCGAGCCTCTTGCAGCCCTTCTTGGGGCTTATGATGCACAGATGAAGCTGGAACTTCCGTCAATCGGAGGAAAGGACAGCATGTCCGGAACCTTCAATGATATTGATGTACCGCCTACGCTGGTATCCTTTGCCGTGAATATGGCAGTTACGGGGGATATTGTGACGACGGAGCTAAAGCGCGCGGGGAATGTGCTGGTAAGATTCAAGCTGCATCGGGATTCCTATGACCTTCCGGTATATGAACAGGTCAAAGCCCTGTATGGCAATATCAACAGGCTTACGAAAGATAAAAAAGCGGTGTCCGCTTATGCAATAGGCTTTGGCGGAATTGCCGAGACAGTCAGCAAGATGGCGTTTGGCAATAAGCTGGGCGTTATACTGAACACCGGACTAAATGAAGATGAACTTTTCCTTCCGGACTACGGAAGCATCATGATAGAAATGAGCAAAGAGGATGTACGGCAGCTGTCTGATTGTGGATTTGCAGCAGAGGATTATGATATAATCGGAGAGGTTACTGCCGAAGAAGTATTCAGGTACGGGGATGAAATCATTTCCATCGGCGAAGCATGCTCCTCATGGACAAATACCCTGGAGGAGGTCTATCCGACCCGTACAGGTGAAGATACGGAGCAATCCGAGATTAAGCCGATTGAGACCAGGTTATACGATGCAAAGAAAATTTATACTGCCAGGAACAAGGTGGCAAGGCCCAAGGTGTTTATTCCGGTATTTCCAGGCACCAACTGTGAGTATGATACCTTAAAAGCCTTTGAGGCTGCCGGGGCGGAGGTAGAATCGGTCGTATTTGCAAATATGACGGCCGATAATATCCGTGAATCCGTTGCTGCCTTTGAAAAAGCAATAAAAGGGTCACAGATACTGATGTTTTCCGGAGGATTTTCAGCAGGAGACGAACCGGATGGCTCAGGCAAATTTATTGCCACGATATTCAGAAATGATAAGATTAAAGATGCGGTCAGTGACCTTCTAAATAACAGAGACGGACTTGCTCTTGGAATATGCAACGGATTCCAGGCATTAATCAAGCTGGGACTTGTTCCTTACGGAGAAATCAGACCGCAGACAGAGGATTCTCCTACACTGATAACCAACAAGCTGGGACGTCATGTATCAAAAAGTGTCTATACCAAGGTAGTAAGCAATGCTTCCCCGTGGTTAATGAAGACCCAGCTTGGCGGAATCTATACCATACCCACCTCCCATGGAGAAGGACGATTTGTGGCAAGTCAGGAATGGATAGACCGGTTATCCCGGAATGGACAGGTGGCTACCCAGTATGTAGACTTAAATGGTGCGCCTACCATGGATGAGGATTATAATCCGAACGGAGCGTACTGCGCAATCGAGGGAATTACAAGTCCTGACGGCAGGGTTCTTGGTAAAATGACGCATTCAGAAAGAATCGGAGACGCTGTTGCCATCAATATTACCGGCAATCAGAACCAGCATATCTTTGAATCCGGAGTATCCTATTTCAGATAACGAAAAAGCTTAATATCACCCTTCGTATAATGGGGAGAAGAAAGATGATATATCATCTTTCTTCTCCCCAAAATTTTGGTCTTTGTACCGACTATGCTTTCGGTAATTATCAGTCTTTTACCCTTGGAATACCGTCTTCCTCCGTCAGCGGAATAAATACAGGCCGTTCCATCAGGGTTTTATTCGGAGAGTGGAGGGTAAGGTATAAGTCTCCATCAAAATCTCTGAATATCATGCCATGGCCGCCGTCACTTTTATACAGCAAATCCGCATCATGTCTCCAGGGCCCGGTGATGGAGCCGCTGTCCGATATGGAGACAATCTGAACGTAATCATTATTATCGCTAAGACTGGACCATAGCATCACCAAAGGCTTTGTCCGCGCGCTGTCCGGCTGATAGAGATAAGGTCCGTCCGTAACATAATTGGGGCCGTTTCGGATAGGCCGTGACCATGGTGATTTTGAAGCAGTAAAAAGTAATACCGGCTCGGATATAGCCTTGCTTAAATCAGAAGAAAGCTTAATGGCACATATTTCTCCGTCTCCAACCTGAACCCATTCATGGCAAAAGACCATATAGGGCTGTCCTTCATTGTCCACATATAAGGTACCGTCTAAGCATTCCCAATCGGATGGGGTAACAGGGCCATCACTGTGCAGCCTGAACGGACCGACAGGCGAATCGGATATCAGAATCTGGGTACCTCTGCATCTGTCAGGAGACTTAAAGGATACGAAGGCATAGAAGGAGCCTTTATAATGGTGTACCTCAGGAGCCCAGTAATTACGGTCCGCCCAAAACCCTTCCGGCTTGTGAAAGGCCTCGATAGGATTACTCCAATCGGTAAGGTTCTCGCTTACATACACATCAAAGCCGTCACATTCTCCCCAGCAGTCAGGCCCCCTGGTACCGTACATATAGTACTTTCCGTTAAGGGGAAGCACAAAGGGGTCGCGGATATTGATTTCATTAATCTTCATAAGTGCACCTCTCATAATATAATTTGTGATTTTAAATTATCTTTTTTATTTGTTATGGAATCCTTATTGTCAGGATTTAATCCTCTATGCTTACTTTATTTATTGTTTATGATAAAGTCAAGCAAAAGAGGACGGATTCGAACGATATTGATATCAAAGAGAAATTTCGTATAATATTGCAGCTTAATCCATGCATTCTCAAATATGACAGAACGAAAAGGGTTTACATGAATAATAATTTAATATATCATGTAGAAGAGCCGCCAATGTGGTGCTCGTTGACAAAACACAGTGACGCAAAAAATGAATTTAATAAAAGTAACAGAGAAGAGGACTTACATATGGATACGTTAGATTATATTGTTAAGACGACACAGACACTGGTTAATATACCAAGCCCGTCCGGCTTCACAAGAAAAGTAATAGAATATGTGAAAGCCGAGGCAGAAAGCTTTGGTTTTTCATGTGATATGAGCAGAAAGGGCGGCCTGATTATATCCGTCAAAGGAAGAGAGAAGGAGACCATTGGATTGTCTGCCCATGTAGATACACTGGGAGCCATGGTACGTTCCGTTGATTCGGACGGAACCTTAAGATTTACGATGGTAGGTGGATATACAATGCATAGTGTAGAGGGCAGTTATTGCAAGATTCATACGAGGGACGGAAGAATATATACAGGAACCATACTAATTAAAAGCTCCTCGGTCCATAGCTATGATGATGCCCGGACCATGGAACGGACCGACAGGAACATGCAGGTACGGATTGACGAGATGGTAAAAAGCAAGGAAGATGTACTTAAGCTTGGAATTGATAGCGGAGACTATATCAGCTTTGATGCGGAATTTGAGTACACGGAGAAGGGCTTCATAAAATCCAGACATCTGGATGATAAGGCTTCTGTGGCGGTATTGCTTGGAATGCTTAAGGAAATGTCAGAAAGTAAGCGGGTTCCGGCTAAGAACATAGAAATATTAATCAGTAATTATGAAGAGGTTGGCTTTGGGGCCAGTTGGATACCGGAGAGTATTACGGAGATATTAGCCGTGGATATGGGAGTTGTCGGAGATGATTTGAACGGCTCTGAATATAAGGTGTCAATCTGTGCCAAGGATTCTACAGGGCCCTATGATTATGGTATGACAGGCAGGCTCATCGACCTGGCGAAAGAAAATGAGATTGATTACGTGGTGGACATCTTTCCCCATTATGGCTCGGATGTATCGGCAGCTCTTCGCGGAGGACATAATATCCGGGGCGCGCTGATAGGACAGGGGGTTCACTCCTCCCACGGAATGGAACGAACCCATATCAAAGGACTTGAGAACACCCTGAAACTCATCAAGGCGTACCTGGATTTGGAATAAGATAGGATTTTATTCGAAGAGGCGGTCAAGCTTTTTGCGGATACGCCTCTTTCTTTCCTCAGTAGCTTCTATGTCCAGGGAATAGATGCCGTCCTCATCGGATATGATGCAATCCCCTTCTTTTATTTCTGATGGAAGCTTATCTTTTTCAATATTAATGAAGGATTTGCCCTCATCTTCGCATATGGCATAGATACCCTCAAACCGGTCAATGATGTATTTTTTCATAGCTACCTTCCTTCATACGGCTCATGATTAACCGTAATTGTTCTTCCGTCTGACTCGATTATTACCGTGCCCTGTGTATCGGTTCGAAACAGCTTTATATTTCTTTCTTTCATGGCATCCAGGATTTCAACATGAGGATGTCCGTATTGATTGTCCTTTCCGGCACTGACAATGCCGATATCAGGCGATACGGCATCCAGAAAGTCTTTGCTGTTGCTCGTAGAGGAACCATGATGTCCCAGCTTTAATACATCGGCATTAAGGTCAATGCCGTTTCTTAGCATTTCTTTCTCAGAATATTTTTCGGCATCACCAGTGAATATAAAGGTGTTTTTTCCGTTGGTAAGCTTTATTCCCACACTGTAATTATTCAGATTATCATATTCGGGACTGTTCGGGGCGATTATAATAAATGCAGAGGAACCTAAGCGATATTCATCTCCAACTGCGGGCTTTGTTATCTTTAGGCCCTTATCGGCGATGGCGTCCAGAACGTTTTCAAATGTCTTTGTTGTATGGGTTACATTAGGCATTATAATTTTTTCAATGTCAAAGGAGCCGATGACGTCAGCCAGCCCGCCTATATGGTCACTGTGGGGATGAGTGCCAATCAGATAATCCAGCTTTGTTACTCCGGCCGCATTCAGATAATCCGTTACAACCTTGCCTTGGTCTCTTTCTCCGGCATCAATCAGCATCGAGCTGCCGCCGGATTGTATGAAGATTGAATCGCCCTGGCCGACATCAATAATATGTACTTTTAATACGTCATTATCCGGATTAGAAATTGTTTCTTTTGTACGCCCGATATAGGACCATAGGGTAAAAAAGAATACAATCATTAAAAGTATCCATACGATACGTCTTTTCATTATTACCTCCATTAAAATATCATTCAAATAGGGATGTGCACCACGAAGGTGGCTCCGCCGCCCAAAGTATCTTTTATTGAGATTTTGCCGCCATGACACTGGACCAGTTCATTTGCAATACATAAGCCAAGCCCAAAATGCTGCTTATCCGTTCTGGATTTATCCACACGGAAAAAGCGGTTAAAAATAAGCTTTTTATCTTCATCGGAGATGCCTGTACCCTGGTCCTCTACCTCTATGTTAAGGTGGCGGTTGGATACGAATCCCCGGACGGTTATCTTTTTTCCTGAGGGCGTATAGGAGAGGGCATTATCAAGCAATATGGCGAGAATCTGTTTAAGCCGGTCCTTATCTCCATATAAAACCGGCAGTTCCTCCTCCTGAAGCTCAAGAGACAGAGCTAATTCCTTCTGGTTAAATAATGGGAGGAATGCCTCATAGGTTTCAACTAAAAGGGTATCAGTCTCTACAGGCTCATTTTTGGTATGCCATGTGTTGGCATCCATGCATGCCAGCAGAAGCATGTCGTCTATTAAGCGGGCCATTCGTTTGCATTCCTTGGTAATTCCATTTAAGAATCTTTGAGATTCAGGTGAGGAATCGGAGATGGCGGCACGATTCGCCATTATAACAGCCAGGGGTGAGCGCAGCTCATGGGAAGCGGCAGCGATAAACTCTGTTTGCCTGCGGCTGTTTTCTTCCATGGGTTTGAGCATTCCGGATACAAAACAAAGACTTATAAGGAATAAAGCCGCTGCTCCTGCTAAGCCAAGCAGCGTATACATGATTCTTTGGTTAATCATCTGTGAGTTGTAATCGGGAAGATATTGAAGCAATAAAAGACTTCTCCAGCCGTAATTGGTAGGAATGACGACAGCCATACCATAATAAATATCGTCTGCTTCGCCTTTTATCGTAAATACACTGCTTTTTTCGGCATTAAAGAAGACTGGATTTTTCCCGATATAAATTCCCTCATTCCAGGCAAGGGCAGTAAGCTGCTTAATGAGCTGGGTACGAGCGGTAGGAGGATGCAGAACTCCTTTAAAATCCAGACGATTTCCGTTATCTTCTATATATATGATAATATTATTATTTGATTCCATCTGGGCAAGCCAGCTGTCATGCAGTCTATTGTCAAATTGAAGCTTATTAATAATTGTATCTGCATAATCCCTGAAGACTTCCAATCTTTTTTCCTTCAGCTTACCTTCCGTAGAAGTAAGAAGGATAATCATAACGATAACAAGAATAAATCCGGTTGAGATAGTATATAGCAAGACCAATTTATTCCTCAATGATTTGAACATGGATTTCCTCCCGGTCATAAAATTTCTATAAGCTGATAGCCGACAGAATGAATCGTTTTAATCTCCGCCTTACAATTAGCGGATTTTAGTCTCCGGCGTATAAAATAAATATAATTGTCCAGATTTCCGTCCTCTATCATAGAATCAATTCCCCAAACTCTTGTAATGAGCTGTTCTCTGGTAAGTATTTGTCCCTTATTTCGTATCAGGAATTCCAATAAACGGGTCTCCTTGTTGGATAAAGTGACCGTCTTATACTCGGTACGGAGCGTATGCAGGCTGGTATTCAGGGTAAAGTTAGAATAGGTGAGAAGTTCGTTTTGATTTAACACAGGGGGCCGTCTTACAAGGGCACGGATTCTTGCCAGTAATTCTCCAATATCAAAAGGCTTTACCAGGTAGTCATCCGCACCGGCATCCAGACCATCGATTCTGTCATGAATACCGTTCATGGCAGTCACCATTATAACAGGAGTCGTTATGCCGTTTCTGCGAAGGATTTGAAGAACCGATAAACCATCCAATGAAGGAAGCATCCGGTCCAATATAATGACGTCATACGAGGATGAGGAAGCATAATAAATAGCATCATCTCCCCGTACACATATATCGACCTCATACCCTTCTTTCTTTAATGTTGCATGTAGGGCAGAGCATAAATCCGAATCATCTTCAATAAGCAAAATCTTCATATCATCCTCCTACCGTGTCACACATAGTCCCGCGGATTCAACTCGAAAGTCTGCGGCTTTCTGGCTTGTGTTGTACTTATCCATGCCATTCATAGTATATCACATTCGCATGTATTTCTCTAATATTTCTCTAAAAATTGGTGCGTGGATTAGAGAGTATTTAGATATGCAGATATTATAATATAAAAAACCCATGGGCAGGAGCTGAGGAGAATATGAAGAAGATAATAGTATTAATGATGGTGTTCTCATTACTTATCGGAACAATGGCAGGCTGTAGTTCCGGCAAGAAGGACGGTAAATCAGATATTGCGTTGACCAAGGGAAGATATGTGGAGGAGACGATAAGCCTTCCTTCCGCAGTGGCAAGAAGCAGATTTTTATCATTTTCAATCAATGCGGATAATGATATTGAACTCTATGTACATAATGAACAGGGCCGTGAAGAGCATTATGAAAAATACATATATAAAGATAAGGAATGGAATGGAGAGGAGATTCCGGCTTTCGACAGGTTTGTTAATCAAAGTCAGAATAAAGATAAACTGAGAATTAATAATGTAATTAACGGAGAAGATGGAAAGCTGTACATATTATGTGAGAGGCGTCCTTCTTACCATACCGAATTATACTGCTTAACAGAGGCAGGCAGGTTTGAGAAGATTGACATCACGACATTTAAAGAAACAAATGATGGGGGTTACACATATCGCCCGACAGTGGTACGTGTTCTGGAAAATGGTATGATAGCTGCCAGTTACTATGAGGATGTTGAGGTATATTCCCCGGACGGAGAATCAATAAATGCCGCTTTTTCTGCCGACAAAGCATATATAATGACGGTAGACGGGAATGTGCTCTATTATACAAGCCAAAATAACAAAGAGCTGCTTTCGATGGACATGGAAAATAATGAACCGAAAGCGGTAAGACCATTGGAAATGGAAATCTCTGAAAAAGGAATAATCCGGTCCAATGACAAGGCGGTATATCTTTGCGATATAACAGGAATTCATATGAGCAAAGAGGGAGGCTCCATATGGGAGACAATTGTTGATGGCAGTCAGGGAGGCTTAAGCAATCCGTCCCTGTTACTTACTGATTTTGTATTAGGAGCAGAGGATGATTATTACATTATTCTAAACGGTAATGATGGCTTTACGATAAATCGTATCTTTTACGATGAGAATGCCGAGCCTTTGTATAAGACGGAAATCTCCATTTACTCCATCTATGACAGTAAGACAATCCGTCAGGCAATCCTTCTTTTCCAGGAGAGCCATCCGGATGTGAAGATTAATTACAGGTCGGCATATATAAGCAGGAGCGCCGTCTATACATACGGATTAAAAGACCCGGAGGAGACGATAACTTTAAATGACCACATCAATGCCTTAAATACAGAGCTTCTTGCTAACAAGGGCGCAGATATATTGGTAATGGACAGTCTGCCGGTGGATTCTTACATAGAAAAAGGGATTCTTGAGGATATGTCAGACATATTTGACCCGATGATTGAGGCAGGGGAATTGCTGACGAATATAACAGACAATTATGTGAAGGATGGTAAGATATATACCATGCCTGTTCGTATTAAGGTTCCTCTTATATACGGAAAATCAGAAGCAGTAAATGCCGCGAAATCTCCGGGAGAGCTTGCCCGCTACATACAGGGAGACAATAGCCGGATGCCGTTATTAGACCGAAGCAATTACCGCGCATTTGCGGCATGGTTCACATTACTGTATTATAATCAGCTGTTAAATGACAAAAATGAATTAGACGAGGGATTATTAATCGAATTCTTAGAGAATCTGAATGTTATTGCGGAGAATATTGATGTATCGGATGATGCAGGTCTGTGGTTCTCAGGTGATGGTAAGAGCACAACAGCAGGGTATTGGGTTGCAGGAGGCACGGAGGTTCACAGGCAGGTCATTCAGGCCAATATATCGGAAGTACTTAAAGCATCTGATTTTTCACTGCCGGTGGAGGCGGCAAAGCAGTGGGGAGGAGATGTTCAGGTAATAAACAATACCTTCGGCACCAATACCATCGTGGGAATTAACAGTGCCGGAGACCAGAAGGAGCTGGCAAGAGAATTCGTACAATTTCTATTCTCGACGGATATACAGAGTACAGAGATGGAGGATGGCTTTCCAATCCGGATAGAAGCTCTGAAGAAATTAATGAGCAAAAGCGTAGACCCGATAGGATGGGGAGGCAGAAACGGATATTATTTTCAGGCCAATCCCCCCTCACCAGAATTCAGGGACAATATGTATAATGAGATATGTGAATTATCGAAACCGATTGTAAATGATATGACGATGATAAATATGATTCTGGATGAAGCGGAGGCGTATCTTAGAGGGGATATTACCGCAGACCAGGCGGCACAGAATACCGTAAGCACCATAAATACATATTTATCCGAATAGGTCCCGCTATCGGTGGAATGAGAGGTTAGTGTGAAAGATTTATCTTTCACGAAGTGAATTTATTCACTTTGCAAATATTGTGCTCTGCCAAACATGAAAATCAAAGATTTCATGTTTGAAGTTTGCAGACAAGTGTGAATGAATTCACACAGAGGAAAGGCATGGTTATTAAGATGAAAAAAAGTATGAAGGCATGGGCGTTCTTAGCCCCAAGCTTTATAGGAGTGGGTTTCTTTGTATTGGTTCCGTTTGGAGACGCGGTCAGAAGGTCCTTTTATGAAGCGATGAGCGGAAAATTCGTAGGAACGGAAAATTATGAAAATGTACTGCAAAATAAAGCATTCCATATGGCGGTAAGTAATACGGCAAAATTCATGGTTATCTGCGTACCTATTTTATTGCTGCTGTCCCTGACTTTGTCGGTTATGGTAAACAGCCTTAAAAAGTACAAAAGCTTTTTCAAGACCTCGTTTCTTATTCCGATGGCTATTCCGGTGGCTTCGGTCGTGTTTTTGTGGAAGGTAATCTTTCACCAGAACGGCCTTTTGAACATCCTGCTGTTAAAGTTCGGCGTGGAAGGCTTTGACTGGATGAGTACAAAGGCGTTTCCCGTTCTGGTATTCAGCTACGTATGGAAAAATGTCGGCTACGATATGATACTGTGGCTTACAGGACTGGACGCAATATCTCTGAACCTGTATGAAGCGGCTGTCGTGGACGGGGCAAATGCATGGAAAAAGTTCTGGTATATAACCCTGCCCGGTCTGCTTCCCACGGTCTTTATCGTGACGGTGCTTTCCATATTAAATACCTTTAAGGTATTTCGTGAGGCGTATCTGATTGCCGGAACATATCCGCGGGATGACAGCATCTATATGCTGCAGCATCTTTTTAATAACTGGTTTGCAAAACTGGACATCCAGAAGATGTGCTCGGCCGCTGTACTGGTGGCATTGGTTATTGTGGTCATTATCCTTATACTGCAAAGCTTAGACAGAAAATTGGGTGAGGAAGCATGAATATATTATCAAGCTTAAAAAGAAATATTAATTTGCTGATGCTTATCCTATTATCGCTGGTTACGATTATGCCGCTTTGGTTTGTTATATCCGGCTCTTTTATAGGCTACAGCGAGTTTACGCAGAATTTTTCGGCGGTACTGAATAATACTTCCGGAAGAGTATCCTGGCCTTTGATTGCCAAGTATCCCACCCTGCGGGCGTATGTCGAGATTATGTTCGATACTCCGAAATTTTTTGTGGTGTTTTTAAACTCCTGCAAGCAGGTCTTTCCGGCCCTGTTGGGGCAGCTTCTGATTGCGGTACCGGCTGCATGGAGCTTTGCAAGGTTTAATTTTAAAGGAAAGAAAGCGATTTTTACCCTGTATATCATTCTGATGATTATGCCGTTTCAGGTAACCATGGTATCGACTTATCTGGTGCTGGACAGATTTCACCTATTGGATAGTCATTTTTCGATTATATTACCGGCGGCGTTTTCCACCTTTCCGGTGTTCATAATGGTAAAATTCTTCAAGGCTATTCCCGGGTCACTGTTCGAAGCGGCAAGCATTGACGGAGCAGGGGAATGGAGACTTTTCAGGGATATAGGGCTTCCCATCGGGCGAGGCGGAGTAATATCAGCGATGGTACTGGGCTTTTTGGAGCTTTGGAATGCGGTTGAGCAGCCGCTGAATTTCATAAAGACACCGGCAAAGTGGCCGCTGACACTGTATCTGCCCGGTATATCGGCCACAAATGCAGGTATATCGCTCGTTGGCTCGTTAATCATGCTATTACCGGCACTGTTGCTTTTTCTATATGGACAGAAGTATCTGGAGCAGGGAATCATGGTATCGGGAATTAAAGAATAGCCTAAAGTTTGCAGACTATGAAGGAAGGAATGTTTATTACGATGATGAATAGAATAAGAAGCGCATTTCAAACGGAATATAAAAAAACCCTGATTAAGAAGGATAAGAAGCGCAATCTGTCAAATGCGGCAGGCAAATTGGCGATTATTTTCTTTGTTGTAATGATTATCTTTACATTTGTATCCCGGGCGGCATCATCCTTTACAGTAGCAAAGGTGAGTGTAATCAGTCCAAGGAAAGACAGGCTCACACATTCCATGACTGGAATAGGGGAGGTTACACTTGCAGAGGAGGAACGTATCCATGTAATCCCGGGATACCGGATTGGGCAGATATACGTGAGGGCAGGAGAACGGGCAGAAAGGGATACGGTATTATTCAGCTATAGCATAGAGGATTTGCAGGATAAGTATAATTCCATCTCAAAAGAGGTTGAAAAGATAAAGCTCTTAATGGAGCAGGAGAAGTTAAGACAGCCCATACCAACAGAGAATAAGCCGTCTTCTGCAGCTTTGCTGTCATTAAAGCAGGCGGAGGATAATTTAAAGATAGCAAATAATAAATTAGAAGAAGCGAAAGAGGATTATGATAATAGTATTACGACAACAAAAGAAAAGCTTATAGAGGGCAAGAACAAGGAATACGAGATGTTGACTAAAAATTATGAGAATCAGCTTTATTCTCAGGAAAAACAGCTCAGGCAGCTTCAAAGGACAGTGGACGATGCCGCAGCCGCTTTAGAGAGGGCAAATGAATCGAAGGCCCGTATAGATTCATTCATTGATGCATATAAAACGGCGGTGTTAAGTGAAGATAGAGGAGCAATCTATCGTGCACAAGAAGAAATATTTGAGGAATTCTATGGAAGTGCTGGAAATTATGAGAACCATAAAGATACAATATTTAGTACTGCAGTAGCCGTTCAGGGGGACGGATATTATCTATGGTATCTAAAGAACAACATATTGAAGTATGATAGTCTTGTAATCACGGCATATAATGAGCTGCAAAACGCTTTAAGCAGTGCGGACCCTTTGGTTAATTCCGAACAAAATATACGCATGCTGAAAGAAAAGTATAACGGTAGCTGGACTTCCTATCTATCTTATCTGGAGGAATATGAAAGGCAGATTGAGGATTTAGAAAGTACTTTGGAAAAGGGTGGAGCAGAACTTAAGCTGCTTAGAAGAAATGATAAGAAATTGAAAGAATATCTTGAAAATTTTCAGGAATCGATTATAAATAATTTGAGTTATGAAGAGCCAAGAGAGAAGCTATATGATTTTATTCTTGGTGATAAAGCGAAAGGAATAGAAAATGATATAGAAGCCAAAACACTGGTACTCACAAGAGCCAGGGAGGATTACAAGTTACTGGAAGAAGAATTCGCAATTCAAAATGCGGATTCGCAGGAAGAGCTTACCCAGCTTAAGAATACAATAAAGAGTATCGAGGATGGAACGTATGATTTCATGGAGGCTCTGGAGGGCAAGCGTCAGGCAGTAAAGGCGTCGGAAGAATCGGTCAGAATAGCCAAGCAGGTTGTGGAAATGAACAGCTTGCAGAAGGATACGGACAATAACAATAATCTGAATGACCAAAGAAGTAAGCAAATCTCTGAGCTGGTATTGCAAAGCTACAAGATGGATTTGACTGAAAAGCAGGAAGAACTGGATGAGGTAGGCAGACTGCTGGAGAGCCAGGGTGAGGTTTGGGCTCCGTATAACTGTATCGTTTCCTTTGTAGGCCTGGAAGAAGGCAGGATGACAACCGGCACAGAAATTGTAAAGATAGGCTATGAGGAGTATGTATTTAGAGCCGTATTTGACAAAGATAATGAGGTGAAGCTGAAAACAGGAATGAAAATCGAGGTTACATTGTCAGATAAGAAAACGGAACTGGATACTAAAATAAATAAAATCATAATCAACGATAACGGAGACATGGAGCTGATGGCCAAACTGGTTGGTCAGTCGTACGCGATTGGTGACAGGGCGGAATTCAAAGCGGCTTCCCAATCTGAAATGTTTAATCTGTGTATTCCGATACAGGCTCTTCGTGAGGACAGTCTTGGGCACTATGTTCTTGTAACAATGGAGCAGGAAGATATTCTCGGAGCCGAGCTGGTTGCAGAACGTGTATTGGTGACGGTGACAGACAAAAGTAACACAACGGTGGCAGTGGAAGGAGCTCTGTCGAGCAGAAGCCAGGTGATTACTGACAGCAGCAAAGCGGTTAATAATGGAGACAGGATACGTATTAATTAGTTTTGCAGTCTATGAAGAAAGGCATGATGATTATTATGAAACTGAGAAAAATAATAGGACTGCTGATTATCCTGATATCAGGCGTGCTTTTCTGGATGATGGCGATGCTTAATCAGATAGGCATAGCGGACTATCATGGAGCTGTCAGCGTAAGATATAGTGAGCCGGTTTTAATCAGACAGGAGATAGAGGATATAATTGAAGCCATGACCTCCAAGAATGATGTTAATATTCCGGAGGTAACCCTGTGGCAGAAGGAAGAAGATATTCTTATCAGACGTGAGGAAAGAGATGCATTTGTGAGCCTTGACCTGATAACGGTAGCCGGAGATATGTCAAAGGTATATCCGGGGCCAATGGCGTATGGCGGATATCTTTCTAAGGAGGATGATACCGGCTGTGTTATTGACAGGAATACGGCCGATAGATTATTCGGCTCTGAAAATGCCGTAGGAATGACGATTAAATTTAGAGAGAAAGAATATATTATAAGGGGCATTATGCAGGAGTCTGCCGGGAACACAATGATGGTTCAGGAAGAGGACACCTTCTCTTCGGAACAAAATCAAAAAAAGTACAGCTGCATGGAGCTGCACTTTCAGGATACCGGCAGGGGAAAATTCTTGGCGGAACGATTCGTTCTTGTCAATGGATTTGGTACACCGGCAGCTTATATTGACGGGTATGTATATCAAAAATTATCATACCTTTTAATTCATATACCTCTATGGTTTTGTGCACTGCTGATAATAATATGGTCCGTCCGAAAGGTGTATTCGTTAAAGAACTCACCGCTATTAATCCTGACCGGTGTTTTAGGCATTGCGGTATTAAGTATTCTACTAATCAAGATAACAAACATACATATCTATTATCCAAGCTCCCTGATTCCTAACAAGTGGTCTGATTTTGACTTCTGGGGGGATAAAATCAGGGGTATGGTCTCTTCCATTGGAGGAAGGGAGGGCGTAATCAATTATTATAAAGAGATTATGCTAAAAAGAAGGCTGCTCTTCGTTGCAGCAGGCGTGATACTGGCAACGGCGGCGGAAGGATTGTTGATAAAAAAGGTATCGGGTTCATATTATTCTAATTGTAAATAACTGAAATCTTAAATCCAACGCAAAAAAAATCAAGAAAAGCATTGACAGGAATTATGATATAAACTATAATCTATGTAAGCGCTTACATAAGATAAAATGTAAGAGATGTATAATATATATGTAAATACACACGTTGATTGTGTACTATTTGACAAAGATATTGTGATAAATTAGTGAGATTACAATAAAGCGTTTACATTAAGGGGCTGTTAAACATGGTAACGATGAAAGATATTGCTGTTAAAGCAGGTGTTTCACTTGCGACTGTTTCAAGAGTTATAAATAATAAGGACAATGTAAGCCCAGAGATTAGGGGAAAAGTAGAAAGTATAATTAAGGAACATGGGTATAATCCCAATAATGCAGCCAGAGCTTTAGCCAGGAAGAGAACAAATACAATTGGTGTGGTTGTAAATAACCTGCATGACCCTTTTTATTATGATTTGATTCGAGGCTTTGAAGCAGGGGTACAAAACACCAGCTATAAGGTGATTTTCTGCAGCGTTCTTGGCGGCGACGTTGATATGAAGGAAAGCTACATAAAATATCTGACGAATGGTGTAGTCGATGCTGTCATTTTATACGGTTCTTATCAATCAGACGAAAATATTGTGAAATATATTAAGGATTCGGATTTATATTATGTTATGATTGAAAACGATATTAAAGATTTAAATTGCAATAAATTATTAATTGATAATTATAATGGTTCTAAAAAAGCGGTAGAATACCTCATTTCCATGGGACACAGGGACATTGCCTACATCGGCGGCAATCCGAATAAAAAGGTTTTTGTTGAGCGTTTGAACGGATATCTTGATACGATGCAGAAGAACAACATGAATATTGAGGATGGCTTCATGCAATATACAACAACTGATTATAAGTCCGGTTATGAAAAGATGAAAAATATATTGGGGTTGGAAAGCAAGAAACCGACGGCGGTTTTATGTGCGGATGATGCAATCGCTTCCAAGGCAATTATGGCAGTAATGGAATTAGGACTGAAAGTTCCGGAGGATATATCTGTTATGGGATTTGATAATCAAACGGTACTGCCGGATAAGTATAAAGGGCCGAATATCACTTCGATGGCTCAGCCTCTGTTTGAAATGGGGCTGGAGAGCATACAGCTGTTGGTTAATCAGTTAGATAATAATAATTCTGATTACGTCAGACAGGTTTATGACACATATTTGGTAGAAGGAGAAACGGTTAAAAAAATATAATCTATATTTATTATAGATATATTTTTTACCCGATTTGTAAGCGCTTACATTTTAAGAAATAAGATAAAAGCTCTGCATATAGTAAATAATACCAATATTAGTTAAAATTGTAAGCTAATTATTAGCAAATATATTTAAAATATAGACATTAACTTAAAATTATTCGTATAGCATATAAGAAAGCGCTTTCATAAAATAACGAATGAACAAACTTGCAAAGGTGGAAGTGGTAATGAATGTAAAAAATGATGATTCAATGAAATATGTTGCCGGGATTGATGGCGGCGGTACTAAAACAGCCTGTATGATTGGAGACAATAAAGGCAATATATTATCTTACGTGATAACAGACGGATCAAATCATCAAATCTCGGGCCTGTCCTATACGGTAAGAAATGTGTCGAAATCAATCCGATTGGCCTGCTCAAAGGCAGGAATAAGTCATGAGCAGTTATCTTTTATATATATGGGTATGGCCGGAGCTGATTTGCCTGAAGACATATCTTGTCTTACAACTGCCTTTAAGAAGGAGTTTAATAAAGTGCCTTTTGAAATTGTCAATGACAGGTGGAATGCTTTTGCTTGTGAAGCAAATGATACAGGAGCAGTGTCAATATGCGGTACAGGCGGCAGTATGGCTGTGAGAGGCAGAGGGGGAAAGATTTATTCCACCCGTGCGCTACGCTATATACTGGGTAATTACGGAGGAGGAAATCATCTTTCAGAAATGGCATTGCATTATGCCTTCCGCTGTGATGAACATACCGGATTGTATACCCGGCTGGTAGAGGAGCTTCCGAAGTTTTGCAATTGTTCATCCATGGATGAATTGGCAAAGGAAATCTATACGAGTCACTATGTATTTTATAAGAAATATAACATACCGAAATTGGTTTTTCGATTAGCTGCCGAAGGAGATACCGTATGTAAATATATTATTAATAATATGGGACTGGAAATGGGTTCTATGATAGCCGGACTAATCAAAAAGGCGGGTTTAGAAAATGAAGCCGTACCGGTTGTGTTATCCGGCACATTGTATGTAACCGATAGTCACAGGCAGTTAATACAGCCTTTTGAACAGGAATTAAGAAAAACCGTACCATCTGCAATATTGCAGGTTGTTACATGCCCTCCGGTTGTCGGCGCAGTATTCATGGCTCTGGATAAAATCGGTGTAACGCTCACATGGGAAGAAAAACAAAGAATGAAATCCTATGATAAGGCAGATGAGAGCCATGAATCGGATGAATGGCCGGAAGATAATGAGAAGATATAAAGTGAAAGATATAAAAGATTTTATGAAAAAACGATTGACAGAAATGAGAGGGAAAGTATGGAGAGAGGAATGTTTTTATATCCATGGGATGTTATGGATTACGGAATGGATGAGACCATTAAGCAGCTTAAGTCCATGAAGATTACATATGTTTCGCTATCCGTTTTATATCATGCTGCCAAGGTGCTGCTTCCTCATAATCCCAAGCATCACCTGTATATAAATGAAGGCGGAACCTGTTTTTATGAATTCAATCCAAAGAATTATGAACGACTGGCGCCAAAAAAAGACCGGTTACTCGATTCCTATAACGGGGATTTTCTGAAGGATGTCATCGCCCATTTTCACAAAGCAGGTATCAGGGTCTGCGCATGGACGGTCATATTTCATAATGATTACCTTGCAAAGAAATATAAGGATTGTGCCTTGATTAATTGCTACGGAGAGAGCTCTCCGACGAATCTGTGCCCGTCGAATCCGGAGGTATATTCCTATGGAATGAATGTTATCCGGGAGATTTCATCCCTGGGTGCAGATGAGATACATTTGGAAAGTGTGGATTATGCAGGGTTTTTACACGGAGACCACCATGAAATGCAGGCATATGAGGATACAGAGAGTTTGGACCGGCTCCTGGGTATGTGCTATTGCTCCCATTGCAGGGAGGCTTCACAAAAAGAAGGAATGGATGTTGATAAGTTTTTGGAGCTTACAAAAAATGAGATGAAAGCCTTCTTCAATTTTAAGGGGGAAGCTTTGGAACATTCGCTATATGAACAGCTGTTATCTTCTTATCTGGGCATGCGACAGAAAAGAATAGCTTCTTTTTATAAGGATGTGAAGGAGATGCTTAGAGAACAGGAACTAAATACTGTGGTAAAACCACTGCTATGGCTTGCGGCAAAGAGTAATCCTCTGCTCTATGGTGTTGATATCAGCAGACTGGAATCAGATACGGACGGTGTGATAGCAGCATACCCGGATTCACCAGATGATGTTAAAGATTTTGTATCCGGACTAAAAAGGATGGTATCGGAACAATATAAGATTACGGGGGGAATTAGACTGATGGCACCTCATACTACAAAGATTTCCCAGGTAAAACAGTACATGGATGAATATAAAAGAAGCAATCTGAACGACATAATTTTTTATAATTACGGAATGGCGCCGTGGACATTTCTGGAGCAGTTAAAGGAGAACGGATATGAAGCATAGAATCGGGTTTATAGGTACAGGAGAAATAGCCTTTATTCATGCGAATTCCATTCGGATAGAGAATCCGCAGTGGGAGATTGCGGGAGGCTACGATGTTATGACTTCTGCCGGTGAGAATTTCTGCAGATATTATGGCGGGAGAAATTATCAAAGTGCAGATGAGCTGATACAGGACCCTGAGATAGATACCATATATATCTGTACCCGCCATGACAGCCATGTGGTCTATAGCGAAGAGGCCTGTAAATACGGAAAGAATATTTTCCTTGAAAAACCGGCAGCCATGAATTACGAGGATGCCAAAAGACTGAGGGAGTGTTGGAGGCAGAAGCCTGTTTCGTTCGCTGTCGGATATAATATGCGAGTTACACCCTCTATATTGATGCTGAAGGATAAATTAATTCAAGATAAGGCAAAGCCGGAAACTTTCCGCATTAATATGACAGGCACTTCGTTCATGCAGGGATGGGCAGGAAATGAGGTATATGGCGGAGGGGTTCTTATCTGCCAGGGTTCCCATATGTTTGACTTGATTGCGGATGTACTGAAAAGCCCGGTCAGCGAAATCTGTGCAGATACGCAGTGGTTAAAGCAACCGATAGAAATGGAACCGAATGCAGCTGCAATACTGGTAAAGCTCAAAAACGGAGTCTGCGGCACATTGCTTATGCACGACAGAGGAAACAAAAGCTATCATGTGGAACCGGGCAGCAAAATGATTAATTTTACCATCTACTCCGAACAGGGGACATATGATGCGGATGCTTACGGACGGCTTTGCTATGGTACACAGGATGGACTTATTAAGATAACACCCTCCGGTCCGAATACTTTAGAATACCGGTGGGGTTACAGGAATGAAGCTGCCGGGTTTGCCAGGCTGTTAAATTCAGAAGATACTTTGCTTTGCACATTGGATGAGGCGGTTAACACAGCGGCGGTAGTGGAAGCGGCAAGAAAATCTGCCAGAGAGCACCGCTGGGTTTCGGTGGAGTATTAAGTATAATCATTAGTTTGCAGAAAGGGATGGATTGGTATGACTGTACAAGAGAAGTTTGGATTTCGTAAAGTAATCAATGCCCGCGGCCCTGCCACGATACTGGGAGCGGCAAAAGTGCCGGATGATATACGAAAGGACATATACGATATTCTGGGAGAATCCGCGGAGATATGGGAATTACAAAGAAGAGCAAGTGAACGGATTGTAAAACTGACGGGAGCAGAAGCCGGATGCGTGGTAAACTGCACCTCAGCAGGGATGGCAATCGCAGCGGCGGCTGTGCTGACCGGCAATAATCCTTCAAGGATAAAAGCGCTGCCTGATATTACATGGTCCAAAAAGAAAATTATTATTCAGAAGGGTCATGTAACCGGCGCAGGAGATTGCCCGGTATGGCAGGTTATTAAGATGACCGGTGCAGAGTATGTGGAGATTGGGGAGGCACTTGACTGTGCAACCTTCCATCTTCGAGCTGCTTTGGATGATAATGTAGCCGCTGCTTTTTATATCATGGAGGATACCTTTGCGCCGAACCTGCTGCCACTGGAGACGTTTGTCTCCATCTGCAAAGAAAAAGGGGTACCGGTTATCTGTGATGCAGCATACTTAACAGATTTTAAAATGCTGGCTAAAGCCGGCGTGGATTTGGCAATTTACAGCGGACAGAAATGGCTTGGAGGATGTACCAGCGGTATTATTGCGGGAAGAAAAGACCTGGTTCAGGCTTGCTACCTTCAGGAAATGGGAATTGGACGTCCGATGAAGGCCGGAAAAGAATGCATGATTAGTATTATGTCCTCCATTGACTATTGGATGAACCGGGATGCAGAAGCGATTAAGAAGCATCAGACAAAACTGGCTTTAACCATTATACATGAGATGAAAGAAATCAATGGCATTCAATGTGAGATGAAGGAATCCCTGTATTCCCCGTCCGTAAGACTTCATGTATCCATTGACGAGAGTATCACGGGTATTTCGGCATGGGTTATTAATGATGACATGGGAAAGTTAGAGCCGGTAATAAAGACGGATGACTACTATGTCAATAACGGTCTGATTATATTTGATATGGCTTATATAGATGAAGGAGAGGATAAGATTATCGCCGATGCATTAAAGGGTTATCTGACCGGAACCAGAAAACCGCTGCCCTGCCAAAAAGAACTTGGAAGCATTCCGAGGACAAGACAGGATATCCTGTATGATATTTTTAATCAGTGGCTGGAAGGAGACCCTCGCGGATAGTCAGCATGGCCGGTCGGATACCGGAGGATAAAGGGAGACAATGATGGTAAGGATTGCATTGGCAGGTTTTTCACAGGGGTATTATGCGGTACAGTATATACGCTATTTATCCAGGCTGAAGGATATAGAGATAACCGGTATCTGTGATATGGGTAAGGATGATAACTATGTAATGGATTGTGCATTTGTCCTGGCCAAGGATTTTGCACGGGAGCTTGGGGCACCTTTATATCACAGCTACGATGAGCTTCTTAAGCATAAACCGGATGCGGTATTGATATGCAGTGAAACCAGAGAACATGGCATCATGGCTGAAGCAGCCCTGAAAATGGGCATTCATGTATTCGTATCAAAGCCTTTGGGATTTGATTATGAACATATTAAAAGCCTGCAAACAATAGAAATGAAGGATGTTCGTTTACTATGCGGAAATCCGCTGAAATATGAACAGGGGATGGTCGAATTTCATGACAGGATGATGAATAATGAGATTGGTGATGTCTATTCCATTCGGATTATGCTCAACCATCTGGCGATGACGAAGCAGGATTGGGAAAGAAATATCCGGTTAAGCGGAGGCCCGCTTGGTACCTACGGAATATATCTGTTTGACCTTGCCCGGTGGTTAACAGGAAAATTAATTGATGGGCTGGTGGCAATCGGGGGTAATTATGCCACACCGGAGATAGAAGCTTATGACACAATTAAAATTCTGGGTGTCCATACAGATCATACGCAGTGTCTTTTGGAACTGTATTCAGGGATAGACCATGAATATCCGTTTATACAGGTTGAGGCGGTCGGAGATAAGGGGACATTGATAACAAAATATGACAACTATACACTGGTGAGTCAGTCCAGGGAGAGAATCCGGTTCGGAACACTTCGAAGTACCGATATGACTGCCGGTGAAATGGAACATTTTTTAGATTGTATTAAGAACAGGGAACCGGAGCGATGCAGCTATGAGGACATGATTTATGTCGTCCGATGCATCGAGGCGGCAGGGGAAAGTATGAAACTGCACAAATTTGTTGATGTTAAGCGGAGGGATTGAATTGTTAAGATGTGTTGTAATCGGTTGCGGATGGGCGGGAAGGCATCATCTGGATACTATCGCCGGCAGTAAGAACTCGGTGCCGGTTGCGGCGGTAGACCCTAATCCTGAAATCGGAGAGGAGATAAGCAGACGTTATCATATACCGGTATATAACGATATGGATGAGCTTTTAAAAAATATAATGGATATTGATGTTGCGGTCGTGGCAACTATACCGGATTTGCATAAACCAATCTGTCTGAAACTGATGGATGAAGGGATTAATATTTACTGCGAGAAACCGGTCTGCCGAAATACGGAGGATATCCGTATCCTGAAGGAACAGGCGGATAAAAAGGGTGTTAAATTTGGTGTTGTATTTAACCAGCGCTACGGGGATGCAGTAGTATGGGCGAAAGAGCTTTTAGAACAGAACAATAGTACACGGCATTTAATAACAGCAAGCATGTATCAGCATTTGCCGGATAAGCTGACAACCAATGTCAAAGAAGATTTTATGCTGACAGATGCTTTATGCCATCTTCTGGATATCGTCACATTTTTGTGCGGCCCGGTAAAGGATGCGAAAGCATTTGCCAATAAAATTGAAAGTGAGCTTT
>JAEZXP010000189.1 GCA_023419655.1 Bacillota bacterium
CGGAGTATATCGGCCGATGATGTGACGTGGGCGATTTTGCCCTATGTGGATGGCCAATATGGGAATTGAAAAGAATAGCAATATGATGAATTGCATTTTCTGCCAGATAATATTAAAATATAAGAAACACGAAAAAGTTCTATAGGAATGGAGAACAAGATGAAGAAAATCGGAATCATAGGAGCAATGGAGGAAGAGGTAAGAAGGCTGAAGGAACAGATGGAGCATGTGGATATAAAAAGGATTGCTTCGATGGAATTTTATGAGGGCAGTCTGGAAGGTTCGCCTGTCGTTGTGGTGCGAAGCGGAATAGGCAAGGTCAATGCGGCTTTATGTACTCAGATTCTTGTCGACAGGTACGGGGTTAGTCTGGTTATTAATACCGGCGTAGCAGGGTCGCTTAGAAATGAGATTGATATTACGGACATTGTTCTTTCCACCGATGCTCTTCAGCATGATGTGGATGCAACGGGATTTGGCTATGATATCGGTGTAATTCCCAGAATGGAGCAGTCTGTTTTTCAGGCGGATAAAGAGCTTGTCAGCATCGCAAAAAAGGTATGCGTGGAGGTGCTTCCTTCCCTGGGAGTTCATACGGGCAGAGTTGTAAGCGGAGACCAATTTATTTCGGACGGGAATAAGAAGGACTGGCTGGCTAAAACCTTTGACGGCTATTGCACGGAGATGGAGGGGGCGGCGATTGCACAGGCAGCATATCTGAACAATATACCGTTTCTTGTTATCCGGGCGATTTCCGATAAAGCGGATAATAGCGCGGAGATGGCATATTCGGAGTTTGAGGCACTTGCTATAGAGAATACGGTAAAGCTTTTAACCGGATTAGTTAAGGAAATTAATTAGAGAGATAGAGCCTGTAGGGGATGATTAAAGGGGGAAGATGAATGGAGAATCAGAGCAACATAGTCCGGATGATAGACAATATCGAGCAGCTGATTGTTGGAAAGCGGGAGGCAATCGAATATACCCTGATTGCCCTGCTGGCAGGAGGACATCTGCTTTTGGAGGATGTTCCGGGAGTGGGAAAGACGACTTTGGCAAAAGCACTTGCACAGACCATAGACTGCGGCTTTACCAGAATTCAGTTTACACCCGATACCCTGCCCAGTGATGTGACCGGCTTATCCGTTTATAACATGCAGACGGGGAGTTTTGAGTATTCCAGGGGTGCGATTATGAACAATATTATACTGGCGGATGAGATTAACCGTACGTCACCCAAGACCCAGGCCAGCCTTTTAGAAGCCATGGAGGAAAATCAGGTTACGGTAGACGGCATTACCTATCCATTGTCAAAGCCCTTTATGGTAATCGCCACCCAGAATCCCATCGATTATCTTGGAACCTACAATCTGCCGGAGGCCCAGCTGGACCGGTTCATGATAAAAATATCCATCGGCTATCCCGGTTCTTCTGATGAGCAGATAATGGCTGATAAGTTCCTTAACAAACAGCTTTCAGGCAGGCTGGAGCCTGTAGCCGACAGGGAAGCCATTCTAAACATGCAGGAAGAGGTTACCCGGGTAAAGGTCAACAGGGATTTGGTCAGCTATGTCACAAAATTTATTCAGGATACAAGAAAGGACAGCAATATATCCTTAGGGGCAAGCCCCAGAGCAACCCTTGCTTTAATTCGTGCCGCCCAGGCAAAAGCTTATCTGTCAGGAAGGGCATATTGCATACCCGATGATATTCTGGACCTTATGATACCGGTCATCGCCCACCGCATTATCTTATCGCCGGAGGCAAGGCTGGCACAGACCAAGGTGGAAAAGGTTTTAAAGGACATCGTATCAAAGATACCCGTACCTGTTCTTAACCGATAGGGGTTTTGAAAATGAAGATTACCCGTATAGCCAGTGCTTTGTTCATAATAGGAAGTGGTGTATTTGCCTCTTATTTCGGAGGTAATATATCCTATGCTCTTTTTTATCTTGCGCTTTTAATACCGCTGCTATCCTTTCTCTATACGCTGTATGTGTATGTCCGGTTTAAGATATATCAGTCCATGGATAATTATGCCGTTGTAAAGGGAGACTGGAATAATTATTCCTTTATAATCGCAAATGAGGACTTTATAGCATTTCGCAGTGTCAAGGTTAATTTTCTCTACGACAAATCCACAATTAAGAAAACAGCAGAAAGTATAGAATATGCCCTCCTGCCCGGTGATAAGGAGCGTATGGAGACAAGGATACGGTGTAATTACCGGGGAGAATATTATATAGGCGTGGATTCGATTGAGGTTACAGATTTTCTGTATCTTTTTAAAATAACCTACCCCATTACGTCAAAGCTAAAGGTTCTGGTACTGCCAAGAGTTGTCAGTCTGGAGCAATTAGGTATCGCGCCGTCATTAATCGATTCGAAAAATCCCATCCGTTACAGTAATTTCACGGAGGAAGAGCTGGATACGGAAATTCGCAGATATACTGCCGGCGATAATAGGAAGAGGATTCACTGGAAGGCTTCTGCCAGAGCAAATGAGCTTCTCACCAGAAAATATCATCAAAAGCCCAAGGCAGAGGTGGTATTGTTCATGGACCTTGTAAGAATCACAGAGGATGAGCTAAGCGTCGTTATTGCAGAGGATAAAATTATTGAGAGCATCTTGGCAATATCCAACTACTATGCCTTGCGGGGAACACCCTCCAATATTCTATATGACATGGACGGAATACGGCAAATATCCATCCACACACAGGGAGATTTTAAGGCCTTTTATAAGACCTGCGTGAATATTAGATTCGACGCAAGAATCTCCGTTGCGGAGCTGATGGCAAGGAGGCTGCAAAGAGGTGACGGCGGTATATTTTATGTAACGGCGACCCATACACTGACAAAGGAGCTGTATCTTAGCTCCATTAAGGTGCTGGCAGGAGGCAACCGGCTCTGTATTTTATTTATCAGTGACGATATCTCGAACGCTACAAAGGACTTAATCGAAGACCTGAAAAAAGCAGGAGCAGACATCTATCAAATCATGCCAAAGGATGAGATAGAAGATATTCTGTATGGGGGGAAAGCAGATGCCTAAGGACAGCAGGAAAGGCTACCAACTCTATTATTCTTTGCTTGCAGTGGTGTTAACGTTTGCCGTAATATTCTGGGCAAATGAGCACTTTGTGCTTAGAGTGCACATCATCTTTTGCATTCTATATGGCCTTATTCCGGCTGTATGCATCTACTTATTTGATAAAAATAAAAAGAATACCATCGCTTATCTTGTGCTTTTAAGTCTGCTGCCGGTGGGAGGACTTATTTTACTGATTAGCCGGACGAATCCGATTACAATGGCAGCAAGAATTGCAGAATGGATTATACGGTACGACCGGACGGAGGATTTATATAAGACAGACATGGCATATACGGTTCTTGCTGCCTTGTCATTGCTTGTAAGCATTCTTTTTTATCTGGGCGTGAAAAAGTTAATAACCCGGTTCATACTGGGGGCGGCAGTAGCGGCTGTATTCGTGGTATTTAGCATAGCAAATATACAGATGGGAAAGATAGCCGTCGGAATCGGCATATTCTATCTGATGAATGTACTGATAGAGATAGGCGGTATGCTATATGGCAAAAAGGACAAGAAGGAAAGTATCTTTTATCTGTTGCCGGTATGCATTCTGCTGGCAGTTTTTGCAGCCGGGCTGCCTTCCAGGCAGGAACCCCTGCAATGGTCAGGAGTAAAATCCTTTTATTATTTAGTAAGGGACCGGATAGATAAATTGGTTACGCAGTGGGAATTTTTTGTCAGTGAAGGAGAGGGGATATTCCGGGTAGCACTAAGCGGATATTCGGAGAATGGAAGCCTTGATAACAAAGACCTGTCACGAAGCCAGAAGGTAGCGCTCATTGTCACCGGCAGAAGAGGGGTATCTCCTATCTATCTGACCGGCTCCGTAAGTGATACATACACGGGCAGCAGCTGGGAAAAAAGCGGAGAGGATTCCCTGGCGGATGAGCAGGAATACCAGATGGATTATGCGGAGCTGCTTTATGGTTTGTCAAGACTGGACGCTCAGGTGCTGGAGGATTACCGGTTAGTGGAGACAAGACCGTTAAAGATTCTATATAATAGCGTAAAGACAAGAACATTTTTCTATCCGGCAAAGACGAGTTGGTTTGAATTTGACAAAGGCGGACATAAGCCGGATGCAGAATATGCAGGAATTACCTTCTCCAAGGCGGTGGGAGATAAAATAGCCTATAACCTTTCTTATTACGAGATGAATCTGCAGGAGCCTTCTTTTCAGGAAATGCTCAGGATGTCCGATGATTTTTCGTATGATGAAGTAAAGGACATAGACCTTGAAAGGCTTACGTGGGCAAAGTCGCAGTTCTATGTGAGGGATAAAGAGCACTTTGTTCTGGGCAGACCGGACTTCTATGAATTATACAGGAAGCGGGCAGATGTAATCTATAAGAGATATACACAGCTTCCGGAGAACCTGCCTGAGCGGGTAAAGGAATTGGCCGATGAGCTTACGAAGAATGAGAAAACCAGATATGATAAACTAAAGGCGATTGAAGCCTATCTTCTTGATTTTGAATATAGCTATACACCGGGAAGGACACCAAAAGGGGAGGATTTTGCAGACTACTTTTTATTTAGCAATAAGAAGGGCTATTGTACCTCCTTTGCAACAGCGATGGCGGTGCTTGGGCGAAGTGCGGGGATTCCAACCCGGTATGTAGAGGGTTATGTGGTTAACTATGATGATAGGGGTGAGGTGGGATACCTGGTGAGAAACAGCAATGCCCATGCCTGGGCAGAAGCTTATTTTGACGGAGTAGGCTGGATACCCTTCGAAGCAACCCCCTCATTCCATGAACAACGCTATACCGAATGGGCCCCGAAGAGAAAATATGAGGATAACGTTACGTATGATTATTCCAGAGAGGAAGCCGCATCCCCTGTACCGGGCGGTATGGACAGCGGTATAGAAGCAACGGATACCGACAAAGAGAATAACGGCTTAATCCTGTGGCTTGCGGTTGCCGCCGCTGCAATACTGATTATCCTTATAATCTTAATATCCTATTATCATCTGCTGCGAAAGAGGTACAAGAAGGAATTTGAGAAATCTGATTATAGCATGAAGATGTATAAGACATTTTTGAGAGTATTGACCCTATTACGATACGAGGGGTTTACGTTAGGAGCGGAAGATACCCTGCTTATGCTGGCGGGAAGGGTTAAGGACCGGTATCAATATGAAGAGGTGGTCTTCTATGATGTAGTAAATATCTTCATGGCATACCGCTACGGAGAGATACCTCTTACGGATAAGGACTACGATACCGTAAGCGTATTCTACGAGGGCTTAAAAGAGCAGCATAAAAAAGACAGCAGCGCATTCAAGCTTCATATGGAGGAATTTTTATTTCTTATTAAAAGAAACGGGGAGAACGATTGACGGGCCCTATTTATTAAGATTTATCAGCTTAACACCAGTATAATAATGGGTTAATATATCTTTATAGGAATGGCCCTCTTCCGCCATGGCATCCGCACCGTATTGACTAAGACCTACCCCATGGCCCACACCGGTGCATATGATTCGTGCCTTACCTTCATAGTCCTCGATGTAAAAATGGTTGGAGTTTAGTCCGAGAACATGGGAAAACTCTTCGCCGGATATGGAGATGTTATCAAGGGTAATTTCCGTCACATATCCGGTACTGTCTCTTCCGGTGATGAAGATGTCTTTAAAAAAGGTATCTTCGGTCAGCCCGATAGAAGGGTAAGACTGCTTTAAGATACCGATTATCGTATCCGGCTCATATTCAGAAATCTTAAGATAGTGGATGGAGGTTACATCCTGCTTGCTTGAGACACTTACCAGATAGGGAATATCCACACCCCAGGCTTCACGGGCATTTCTTGTGTGGCCTGTTCCGGTGCCGAAGAACACAGGAAGGATAAGGTCATTGTCATAGATTAATACCTCATCCTCTGTTCCGTATACACAGTTCTCAAGCTTAGAAAAATAATCTACATAATTATCGCTGCCCCAGAACGGTTCCATTTCATTAAGGCCGATATAAGACAGACCCAGCTCGGAGACGGTAAATTCCTTCTTATCGGGATTGTCCTGTGACAGGAGGGATATATTATAAAGGGCATAGGTCCGGGCAATAACGGCCTGGGCCTTAAGAGCTTCGATGTGATAGCCGGCAGGCATATTGGCGGCAACAACGCCAATCAGATATTGGTCGAAATCCAGTCTCTGCTTTACGCCGTTTTTCTCATAATACACCAGAAAGTCCATTGTCTCCAGGGAGTAAGGACTTTTTTTATTAGAGAATACAAGAGTAAGGATAAAAGGCAGCAAAAGAACGACGATACTGACTGCTGCCAGCTTAAATAAAATCTTTTTCATGTCCGCACCTTAATTGTAGTATTGTTACATTATATTAGATTAAGGCTTGTTTATGACGGATAGATTAATCTGCTTTTCGCGGACTTTCTGTGGAAAACAATATAACGATAAAGCCGATAAGCGATACGGCGGTTCCAATAAGCATCATGTCGAATACACCTCTGTTGTCCAATAGATTGCCTCCCGTAATATAAGCAATCGTGCCGGCAATGCCCAAGGTTGCAACCCCCAGCATCGCCTGGCCCTTGTTCCGGTCCTCCTCATTGATAATTGAATTGACATAATATACCGAGGCAGGAGTAAACACGGCAAAGGACAGCATCTGAAAGGCCTGGGAGATATGGACGGTAAGGACATTGGGTGCCATCCAGATAACAGCGGATTTAATAAGGAAGAAGAATGCGGATATCTTTATAAGAGTGCTGTATTTCATCTTCCGGATGATGATGGTAAAGGAGGCCATCATAGGTAATTCCAGAGCAGCGGCGATTGTCAGTGAAAGCCCCATATCCGAACTGCTGCCTCCGACATTTTCAATAATATTTATCAGATAAGTATTAATCAAGCTATGGGAATAGAACACCATGGCAATTCCTACTAATAATAAAGTGAATTTCTTATATTTTATAAAGAAGCCCAGTATGCTTGCCGGGGGATTGCCCGTTCCATCAGAAGTTCCTGTCTTATCTTTCGAAAGCTCCTTACCGGAAAGAGTGTCTGCTTCCTTATGAGAATGCTTTACTCGAAAGATATAAGCCGCAAGGAAGAAGAAAACATAGCTGATAAGGAAAAAAAGAAGAATGATACCGGGACTAAACTGATTAACCGCATGACCCAGTAAGAAGGAGGTTATTGCAAAAGAGATAGACGCTAATCCTCTTGCCAATCCGAAATTAAAGGGGAAGCCGTTGTTTAAGAATTCCAGTGCAAAGGAATTCAGAAGCGGATTCAAGGTAAACTGGATGGCGTTAATAATAATAAAGATGGTGGCGATAAGTATAAAAACATTATTCCAGATATTTAGAACAATCGTCAATACAAATACAACCAGCAAAAGTAAAAGAATAATGTTTCGCACGGTCTTCTTTTTCGATTTATCAGCCAGAGCAGATACGACAGGCTGAAGAATGATGGATAAAATTGCAGACAAAGAAAGAACAATACCGATATGGGTATTGTTAAAATTCTTATATTGTAAAAAGACAGCGGCAAAGCTATATATAATACATTGGCTTATCCAGTAAGTACTTTGTAAAAAGGCGTATTTGAGAGTTAATTGTTTTGATGTGCTCATGTTTCCTCCGGGCTTTTCTATGTTTTTAATCGTATATTAATTCAGATGCTTAACTATAAGCATGAATAGTTTATCACACAATATATAAGAATGTAAGTGCAATTATATATAAAAAAAGGACTACCGCAAAATAGCATCAGGCATTTTGCGGCAGTCTTTTCTCATGACTTAAAAACTCATCGTAACATCCTTTTTCTTGCTGTCATCTGCTTCAAAGAATGACCTTGAAGTTATCCCTAAGCTTCCGGCAACGATACTGCTTGGAAAGGATATAATTCTTTGATTCAGATGGGATACGTTGCTGTTATATAGCCGGCGGGCAGCCTGCAGATGCTCCTCAACCTCCATTACAGACACCTGAAGCTGCTTAAAGTTTTCGCTGGACCTTAATTCAGGATAGTTCTCAGCAACGGCATTGATAAAATTGTTGGCCTGGTCAAGGCTGCTTGAAACAGCATTCCTATCCTCCATACTCATACCGGAGCGGAGCTTTATGGTCTCCAGAATGGTTTCTTTTTCATATCGGGCGTAGTTTTTGCAGATATCCAGCATCTTTGTCAGGACATCATATCTCTTTACCAGGGCCACATCGATAGAAGATAAGGCCTCATCAATTTTAACCTCGGCACGTTTCAGGCTGTTCATGGTAGAAACATACCAGATGACGATGATGAATACGATGGCAGCAGGCAATAAAATTGCAAATGGCATAATGATTCCTCCTAATATATAGTATATAGTTTCATTGTTTATCACGGAGGAATTATCCTCCTCTTTTATTATTTATATAAATCACGGTCCAGATTTAACTTATCGATAAGATTGATAATTACATGAATCTCACGCTGCACTTCACCTGAGTCGGCTGCGGTGACGCTTTTGAAGAGGGAGGGCTCCATGGCATCCTTCTTCGTGTTTATCGCTACATGCAGCTTATTATCCACAAAGCCAAGCATGAAATCGCCGTCCATGGTATTGTACATCCCTTTAAGGGTATCCATAAACTGCGGTGTCAGAATATAAAATGCCTCATGGTCATCCTGAGCATATACATTGAACAGCTCATTGAAGCGTACATCCTCCATCTCCACCTTGCGTCTTCGGTTTTTGCTGCTGGTAAAGAAGGAGCTGTTCTTCTGCGAATAGCTAAAGCCCTTTCCTATAATCTGCAAATCAAAATGAAAGTTTTTGTTGAATTCCAGGATAAGCCACCTGCCGTTAAAGTATGTGACCGTGTGAGAGTGCTTACCATTGGAGGTATGATGCTGAATCTTAATATCCGCCCGCTCAAATCCCACTTCCTTATAGGAGCCCCGGATATAATCATTGGTATAATAACGGTTTCCCAGCATCATCATGTCGGTTCTGTCAATCGAATCTTTGCTGATACCCCTGTCAAAATCGCAAAATACCGGGCCAAAAGCTCTTTGAAAAGGAACCTCGACGAATATTTTTTTATAATTAACTTTGTATTCCCTGGCTTTCTTGTTGTACCCGGTAGTATAGCTTAGGATAAAAAAGGAACCGACACCTATAAATATGAATAAGAAAAATGCCATGTGCATGATATAAGGGGCCATTAACGATACAACAGCCAGTGCAATGGCAGCGGAAGCCGCAATTAGAACCAGCATATGCTTGAGTGTCTTTTCTCTGAGCTTTTCTAAATTTAAGATTTGTTCTTCCATGTCTATCTTCCCGCCTTACTATTTTAATCCCGCATTCAATAAAATAATTATACATCATTCATATGATTATACAATAAGATACAAGAAATTATAATCAGGAATTAATCATCGCTTAATATTGATAGCGGGATTATACGCAAATATAACATTTGTATGATGATGGATTTTACATTTGCCTGATAAAATAAAGCTGTACCCAATAGCAAACGTTGTATATAAGAAGGGTGTGAGAATATGAAGGAAAAGATGATAAAGTTATTGCTTAAGAAAAACCTTATACTGGATTTTAATGATTGCTGCGAGGATTATTTTGATGAATACTTTTATCAGGAAGAATCGAATTTAATATCAACCCTGAAAGAATTAGTAAAATTACTATTCGGATAGGCGGTTAGGGAGGTGAGAGAATGAATAAGCTTTACATTCGCTTAAACAGTTTTGATAAAATCAGAAATTTTGTCAGGATAGTGGATAACCTTTCCTATGGTATAGAACTTACTTCCGGTGATTTTATTGTGGATGGGAAATCCATATTAGGGATATTTGCACTGGATTTATCCGATGCAATTGAGATAAACATTATCGACAAAAGTCAAAAGACGAATATTTGCCCGAAGGAATTAGAAGAATTTATAGCGTAAGTGCTCAGGACGGACAAGAATACGTCTTTTTTTGTACCGTTTTTTATTTCTTTTAAATAGATTTTACATAAACCTTACGAAACCGTATACGAAGCAAACCCTTTAAGCTGGTATGATATAGTAAAATAAAGATACGGGTGGGATAAATGAAAAGTATAAAAACCAAACTAATCCTAGCTTTTACAGCAATCATATTATCGGTGACACTCATCAACGGCTTGATTTTTATAAGGACCAGTCAGAGGACCTTAAAAAGTGAAGCGGAGGGTTCTCTTAAGGCACTGGCCGGCGAAGGTGCAAAGCTGGCAGAGAACCGGATGGAATCGATTCTTTCCATTCTTAACATAATTGCGATGAATAAAGAAATTCAGAATATGGGATGGGAGGCAGATACACATATCTTAAAGGAAGAGCTGGATAAAACGGATTTTTTAGACATAGGATATGTCATGCCGAACGGTTATACCCATTTTGCAGACGGAACCGTACGGCTCATGATGGATAGAGAATACATAGCCGGAGCCCTTGAAGGAAAAGAGAAAATATCGGATGTTGTTATCAGCAGGGTAACCAGAAGGCCTGAGATTGAAGTGGCAGTACCCATTAAAAACAATGGCTCCATAGCAGGCGCCCTGGTTGGACGTATGGAAGCAGATGCACTCAGTAAGATAACCAAGGATATCGGCTATGAAGAAAAGGGTTATTCCTTTATTATAAATGAATCGGGAACGGTTATCGTCCATCCTAATTCAGAGTACGTTGTAAAAAGATTTAATCCCGCCGAAGAAGCACAAGAGAAGGAAGAATTTCTTGCCATGTCGGCCGCATTTCAAAACATCATAAAAGAAAAGACAGGAGTGACCAGCTATATCTACGAAGGCAGCAGGCTGTTTGCAGGATATGCACCGATTGACGGGACGGAATGGATATTCGTAATTACTGCG
>JAEZXP010000241.1 GCA_023419655.1 Bacillota bacterium
AATACAGCTTCCGGTGGCTAAGGTATTTAATGCAATTCCTGCTAATGTCGAATCTGTCTTTAGATAGATTGAGCAATAGGACAAAATTAAGGACATCATAATCCCCGCAGCAACTGCAGCGAGCAAACCGATGAACCAATGTTCAGAATAATGGCTTACCAATGCACCAACCAATGCAGCAACTGACATCGAACCTTCAATATTGATATTCAATATTCCAGCTTTATTGGAAATCAAAGCTGCCAAGGCTGCATATATAATCGGCATAGCAAAAATAATCGATGAAGAAATGAATGATTCTGAAAAGATAAAATTAAACAAGCTGTTCCTCCTTACTCCGCATTATTCTGCAATGCCGTTTTTTTAATTCTACGCTGGCGCAGACCGGATAAGAAGGTCTGAGCGGCTATCAAAATAATCATAATTGCCTGAATGATATATACAACCTCATTAGGAACATCTGTCAGTCTTGACATCTCCATTGCACCCGCTCTAAGGTATCCCAAAAACATTGCCACAATAGGAACAACCAACGGATTTTTCCTTGCGATGATTGCTATGATAAAGCCGTCAAACCCATAATTCGGTAATGCCGGCCAGTTGAACCTATAAAAGTTTCCCAGAATGAAGGCTGCACCGCCAAAGCCTGCAATTGCACTACCGATTACCTGGGAATACACAATTGCTGACTTAGTCTTAATTCCACTATACTCTGCAAAGTCTGAATTTTCCCCTGTCATACGGATAGCATAGCCCCATTTTGTTCGATAAAGAAAAACCCAGACAATGATGGCAAGCAGGAAAGAAAGAATTATGCTGGAGCTAATCTGATTATCAAAGGACAAAAAGGGAAGCTTTCCGGCATCAGGAATCAACCAGGTTGCAAGGCTTGAATATTCCGAATCCGAGAAATGATATACAAATAAATACATACACACCCAATAGGTAATAAAGTTAAGCATCAGGGAGGATACGAATTCATTTACCTGCAGGGATGACTTTAGCTTGGCAGGAATATAGCCGATTACGCCTGTAATCATTGCCGGAATAATCAGTGCACATAAAAGCAGCAATATCGGAGGCAAGGAGACCTTTGCTGCTATAACCGCACCAAATAGGCCGCCTGCGTAAAATGCCCCCTCTACAAACATATTAAACTGTCCGCATTTTACCATAATAGTTACTGCGATACCAGTAAAGATTAAAGGCACAGTTTCGGTAATGACCCTGCCAAAGGTAAATCCGGACTGAAACTGAGAAAGCAGAAACACCTGGATGGCTTTGCCTGGGGTATTGCTGGTAAAACAAATGATGATGACCGCAATCAGGGAGGCGATTAATGCTGCCAGTACCGTCCGAAGGAGTTCAAATGTAATCTTCTTCGCGGCGATTGAATTCATATAATGTTTCATACTGCCCCCTCCTTATCAGAAGCTGCATTAAAATCCATCTTCTCAATACCAAGCATATACTTCCCCAGCTGCTCCTCGCTGGTATGCCTTACGTCCGTAATATGGGCCGTAATCTCCCCATTATGAAATACTAGTATCCGGTCAGCCAAATCAAATACCTCTGATAAATCAGCAGATAGCAAAAGTATGGCCACTCCCTTCTCACGCATGGAGATAATCTTGCGATGGATAAATTCAATTGCGCCCACATCAATCCCTCTGGTAGGCTGATTGCATATTAATAGCTTGGGATTCGTTTCAATTTCTCTTGCCACAACAATTTTTTGTATATTGCCCCCGGAAAGCTGTCCGATTGGAGTGGTGATTCCATCCGCTTTAACATAATAACCCGAAATTTGCTTCCTTGCCCAAGACTTCCATTTTTTTATCCTTAGAAAGCCCAGCTTGTGTTCTTTGGTTGCCCTTATGGAGATAATATTGTCAAATATGGAGGCTTCCTTATTGGTACCTGTCCGCATTCGGTCCTCCGGAATATGAGCTAGACCCAGATTTCTGATTTCTTTTACTGAACTTTTACTGATTTGTTTTCCAAGAAGAGTAATCTCTCCGTCTTCCGGTTTATTTAATCCGGTAATTGCCCGAATGGTTTCCTGCTGTCCGTTTCCCTCCACACCAGCCAGACATAGTATTTCACCCTCATGTATGGAGAAGCTTATATTCTTCGCTGCTGTTTTTCCATTTTCCTTTAGTACAGACAAGCGCTTAACCTCCAGGACTACCTTTCCGCGCTTCACAGGCGACTTATCAATAGAAAGGTTCACATTATTTCCAACCATCAGTCTTGAGATTTCTGCTTCACTGATATCCGCCACATTATAAACTCCGCAGCTTTTGCCTGCTCTCATGATGGTTACCCGATCACAGATTTCTTTTATTTCCTTCAGCTTATGGGTAATGATGATGATGCTGCACTGGTCTTGTTTTAATAAGGTAAGCTGCTTAAACAGCTGCTTTGTCTCTTGGGGTGTCAAAACTGCTGTAGGCTCATCCAGAATCAAAATCCTGGCTCCCCGGGCTAGAACCTTAAGGATTTCCACCTTCTGCGCGGCACCGACCGGAAGGGTGTCACAAAGTGCCTGAGAATCAATGGGCATATTATATTTTTCTGAAAGCCGTTTTACCTCCTCAGACATCTCTTTTTCCTTTAAAAGACCATGATTGGTTATCTCTATCCCCAGAAAAATATTCTCATAAACAGACAGCTCATTGACCAGCATGAAATGCTGATGCACCATACCGATTCCATAGCTTGCCGCATCCTGTACAGCCCTAATTGAGACCGGCTTACCCTCAATGCAGATTTCACCTTCATCCATTCGTTCCAGACCGTAGAGTATCTTCATAATGGTACTCTTCCCCGCACCGTTTTCTCCGGCAATCGCATGAATTTCCCCTTTTCTAAGGGAAAAATCTGCCTTATTGTTAGCAATTACTCCATTATCATATATTTTTGTTATACCTTTGAGCTCCAGAAATTCCCTCATCACTTAATCACCCTCATTTGGCTTTAAGGAATCGATATAAGTATTTAAATCAGAGACACTGATATGGCGCTTTAGTCCACTTTCAACGACCAATGAGCCATCCTTAATCTGCATCATAAGCTGCGCTATGTAACTTCTCGTCTCCTCACTGACCTTTGCTTTATAATTGTCATTTTCCACGATACCGACTTTACCTTCATTAATGCCTAAATTCACTAAGGTGCCATACTCCAAGGTGTTATCAAGGAACGCTTCACAAGCTTCATAAAGAGCAAGGTCCACACGCTTTAAGATGGAAGTTACAATCCGATCGGCTTTTTTTGCATCTGAATCCATAAAGTAATCAAATTGGTCACTGTCAACTCCGATAATTAGCTTGTCTTTGTTTTTGGCAGAATCCAGACAGCCAAGTCCGGCCTGGGAAGCCGCCGCAAATAAAACCTCTACTCCCTGGTCATACATAGTATCTGCCAGCGATTTCCCCTTGGTACTGTTGGAAAAATCCCCGATATAGCTGTTATATGCCCTTATCTGTTGGTTAAAGTCATTATTGGCCTTATTGACTCCCTGCATGAACCCATATCCAAAATCATTAATGATATCAATCTGCATACCACCGATGAACCCGGTTGTATTTACTCCCATATCCCTGGATATTAATGCAGCTAAAGCACCGGCAAGATATCCGCCCTCATTCTGCTTAAACATCATAGAATGAACGGTAGGATAACTTACTGCCTTGTCGTCTTCTATCTCAGCATCAAATATGATAAAACGTCTATCTGCATATTTTTCCATTTTTACTAGCCTTTGAAGGGGTTCCTTCATTTCTGAGGTACATACAATAATTAAATCATAAGAATCATTTGCTGTTTGGCGAAGGGTCGGTTCCCACTTACTGGTATCCGTTCCCATTTCTACAATTTTCACATCAGCTTCAGGATAATCCTCGGCAAATTTTGTCATTCCTTCATTGGCTGAATCAAAGAAAGACATATCACCAAGCTGCCCATTGATAAGCAAGCATATTCTGGTCTTTCCATCATTTAAGTCCGCAATATCGGAAGAGCTCGTTTTCTCTTTTGAATTACAGGAAATCAACAATGCTGTCATAAGCATTAAGCATATAACCATGCTTAAATGTTTTACTTTTTTCATAAATTCGCACTCCTTATAATATCCGAGACTTTTGCTATGGAGGTAGCAAAAGGCCTTAATAGTCAATCAAGTTAGTTATTTAAAACTCAACCTTATCATAGGTAAACAACATATAATCGCCGTCTCTTAATTGCAGCTGGTTGCTGCCCCATGCAGGTGTTTCTCCATTAATTGTATACATCCAATACATACTGTCGGTAGAATTATTCTCATAATCACCAAGCCTATTAATAAAGCCCTGATCAATGCCATCCTGCGCAAGACCCTTGTCTGTAATCGCTGCCTTAAGGAACTCATTTGCCATCATTGTGTCAGAGGTCAGAGTAACCGAGCCGTCATACAAAACTGTTTCATCTCCGCCAACCACTTTAAGAAAAATCGTAAATGTGGGAGTGTAAGTACTCGCCGATTCTGATTTTACGGTAACTGAATCCTTTCCCGGCTTCCATGTCTTTTTTGCTTCCTCCTTGGAGCAGCCTGTAACTGCGGCAATTGCCATTGCCATTACCATGAATAATACCATAACTTTTCTCATTTTTCTCATAACGTCCTTCTCCTTTTTATTTTTATTTTACCCTATTTCTGAAAGAAAATAGGATTTGTAATACAATAATAAGTACCTGTTCCTAATCCCTCTAGTACTATCCAGTCACCATTTTGAAGCCCTGTTAAGGTTACTGCATCTTGATATTCATCACCATTCACATCAATCGTCTTAAGAACTTCTCCATTTTTAACGATGCGAATGCTTTCTAAGCCATCTCTTGCAAATGCATCAATATTAAGTTTGGCACTATCACCTTGTAAGCTTGCAGTTTCTCCATAGCTTTTTCCGTCAACATCAGCAATCATCATAATTCCATAGGAAATAAAGCTATTTCCGTTTCGTATTGCTTCTTTTATGCTCTCGGAATCCACCTCACCGTCTATGTGAAGATATGTGGTGGGAACACCGTTATATAAACCGTTTTTACTATAAGCCTCCTTGTATTGTTCCATGCTAGTAATATCTGTAATATCCGACTTCTCATTATAGGTATAAGGAGATACCGAAGAGTGAATATCCGTTCCACCGGTTGCAGCAAAGAATTTGCCACCATCTTTCACCTTATTTAGCAACTCAAACCATTTCAGTTTACTGCGGTAATTCTGCTCCCAGCTTGTATTTTCCTGTGCTTCATACCTTCCGTCTCCGGGAACAAATACACCATTCCAAATTTCTATGGTATCGAAATAATCCGCAATCTCCCAATAGTTAAAGCCCATGGTATTGGATGAATATGGATGGTTAATCTGCGGAACACCACCGTTTCTGCGAATCGTCTCAGCAATATAGATAATCCGCTCCTTAATCAGTTCATCCTTTTCTTCCTTGGACCTCGCTCTTTCACTGTCACGCAGTATGAGTTCATATGTATCAAAGGTCATACCGACTCCAATGGATTGATAATGTCCATATTCAGTAGTTACCTCAACTGCTTCGTATGCATTAAAATATCGATTGTTTCCGTTTGAATCTATATTAGCAACGATGCGGTTTCCCTGTAACCATTGACTTAGTCCCAATGCCGTATTGTGGTCTGACAGAAACCCCCAATAAAGCCCGTTACTGATATTTCCCATCAGTAGCTCATGAACCGTATCAGCACCGTCGGAGTACATAGTATGCTGATGGATATCTCCGCCAAACCACCCCTTTGCATAGGTATCATATAAATGTACAAGTCTTACATCCTGGATATCATACTTTTTATAGTTTTCAACCTCTACCTCTTTTTTTACAATCGAATATTCAAAGCCTCTCGTATAAATTAAGGTATATTTACCGGGTTTCAGCTTAAGGTTATATCCGGATAGGGGATTTGTCGTAGTACGGTAGGTATTACCTGCCTCATCCATTACGATAATACCTGAGGTTACCATTTCACCGCTATCGGTAAGCACCTTTCCTCTTACATAGCCAAATGCTTCTTTCTCTATTTTTTTAGTTTCTTCTACTTTTGATTTACTACACCCTAGTATAAGGAATGCAAAAGCAAGCATAATTCCAGTTAACACCCCAATTTTTTTCATTTTGCACATAAATACTTCTCCTTGTTATATAATATTGTAGTTTGTTACATAAATTTTACTTGTCTTCCTCTAAATTTAGTATATAATATAAATTGATAAGAATCTATGCAATAAGGAGCAACTTCTATGCAAATTGTTTCATATCCGCGTGTTTTCGACACAACTGAATTTACAATTGAATGTCCCGTTTCTCCCTACAAGCAGCTATTTGAGTACTATCCTTCTGAGAAAGTGGAAGAACTTCATTATCATAATTTCTTTGAGCTGGGGTTTTCTGAATATGGAAGTGGGGTTTTCATCGTTGACGGCGATCCCATTCCTTATAACAGCCAATGTACATTTATTGTATATCCCGGTCAGCCCCATATTGCACAGAGCAATATATCTGTGAAGAGTAAAATGCATTTTCTTTATATTGACCTGGATAAGCTGTTTTTTGGTGATGACCGTCTCCTGTTAAAAAACATCCGTTCCATGAGGATTCATTGTTATTCAATTCAATCCGTTATTCCGATTTATCAGGATTCAGAAATTTATCAGATAAGTAAACTCATACTGTATGAAGCTGCAAGGGCCGAGGAGGGATACCTGGAGGTCCTTAAGGGATTATTGTATGCTCTATTACAAAAACACAGCCGATTTATTTCTATCCGCCAGGACCAAAAGAATAATGAAAATTATGATACCTTATTGCATCAACTTCGACCAACTTTAAATTACATCAATCAAAATTACACAAAGCCGATTACAATAAATGACCTAATAGCAGTAAGCAATTTCTCCAAGCCAACCCTGCAGAGAAAGCTCACCTCTTATACCGGATATTCTCCGATGCAATATATACATAATCTAAGGCTAAGTAGGGCTGCTTCCTTGATTGCCGATGGACATGCAAAAATTCTTGAAATTGCTTATGATGTCGGTTACCCTTCCCTTTCCTCTTTTAACAGACAATTCAAAATGAAATACGGCTGTTCCCCTTCCGAATGGAAGCATCAGTATTATGAGACTAAGAAGAACCGCTAGGACTATCAATTCATTATGGCCCAAGAACAAATACCCATAGTTCTATTATCATTTGCAAATTAAATATATCATCCTCATATTTTGATAATTATCTATGTCTTCACACCACGGACTAACACCCGATTTTTACATAAATTTTCGCATAAAAAGAAGCACCCTACCATTTTTAACGTGATAGAGTGCTCTATTTTTAAATTTAACCTATCAAAATGTTGATTGATACAGTTATATCATTCGTCCACTGAGACATCCGCAAAAGTCCTTTGTTAGCGGTTTCGAACGCCTTTGCTTATATCCAATGGTAAAATCAAACAAATAAATTTGCCTACTTTTGATTGAGTACGGCTTGTGCTGCTGCCAATCTTGCGATAGGCACTCTGAACGGTGAGCAGGATACATAGTTAAGGCCTACCTTATGGCAGAACTCAACGGTTGAAGGGTCTCCGCCGTGCTCTCCACAGATACCAAGCTTTAAGCCAGGTTTTGTGGTGCGTCCTTTTTCAGCTGCCATCTTAACCAGCTGGCCTACGCCATCCTGGTCAAGTCTTGCAAATGGATCCGACTCATAAATCTTTGATTTGTAGTAGGAATCCAGGAATTTACCTGCATCATCACGGGAGAAGCCGAAGGTCATCTGTGTCAGGTCATTTGTACCGAAGGAGAAGAAATCAGCTTCTTCAGCAATCTCATCAGCAAGAAGACATGCACGGGGAATTTCAATCATGGTACCAACATGATACTCGATGTCGGAGCCCATTTCCTTCTTCACCGCTTCAGCTGTCTCGACGACTACTTCTTTTACAAACTGTAATTCTCTCTTCTCACCTACAAGAGGTATCATAATTTCAGGTACTATATCAAAGCCTTTTTCTTTCTTAACTTCAATCGCAGCTTCCATAACCGCTCTGGTCTGCATTCTTGCAATCTCAGGATAGGTTACGGCCAGACGGCAGCCTCTATGTCCCATCATCGGGTTGAACTCATGTAATTCATCACAGGTTGCTTTAACTTCTTCTACAGAAAGTCCCATGTCTTTTGCCAAGTCTGCAATATCCTCCGGATTTGTAGGAACAAACTCATGAAGCGGCGGGTCTAAGAAACGGATTGTAACCGGTCTTCCTTCCATAACCTCATAGATTCCTTTAAAGTCATTCTTCTGATAAGGAATCAACTCGTTAAGAGCTGCTTCTCTGGCTTCAACTGTTTTACTAAGAATCATCTTTCTAATCTTAGGAATTCTCTCAGGCTCGAAGAACATATGCTCGGTTCTGGTAAGTCCGATACCCTCTGCACCAAACTTAATTGCATTGGCAGCATCTGCGGGTGTATCTGCATTGGTTCTGACCTTAAGCGTTCTTATCTCATCCGCCCACTCCATAATTCTCTCAAAGTTACCGCTGATGGATGCTTCTATCGTATGAACATCGCCAAGATAGATATTACCTGCGGAGCCGTCAAGGGAGATATAATCTCCTTCTTTTATCGTATTACCACCTAAGGTAAAGAATTTTTCTTCTTCATTAATCTTAATTTCACCGCAACCGGATACACAGCAAGTTCCCATACCTCTGGCAACTACTGCTGCATGGGAGGTCATACCACCGCGTACGGTAAGGATACCCTTGGATAAATGCATCCCTTCGATATCTTCAGGTGAAGTCTCAAGACGGACAAGTATAACTCTGTTGCCCTGCTCACTTGCCTTTACAGCATCCTCAGCTGTAAAGTATACTCTGCCTGCCGCAGCACCGGGTGATGCAGGCAATGCACTTCCCATAAGCTTTGCAGCCTTTAATGCAGCCGGGTCAAAGGTAGGATGAAGCAATTGGTCTAGAGATTTCGCATCGATTCTGCTGATGGCTTCTTCCTTCGTAATCTTACCCTCATCCACTAAATCACAGGCAATCTGAAGAGCAGCAGGTGCTGTCCTCTTACCGCTTCTGGTCTGCAGGAAGTAAAGCTTCTTATCTTCAATCGTAAATTCCATATCCTGCATATCTCTGTAGTGATTCTCAAGCAGGTTGGCAATTTTCATAAATTCTTTATAAACTTCAGGCATATCCTCTTCCAGTTTGCTAATAGGATTCGGAGTTCTGATACCTGCAACAACGTCCTCACCCTGTGCATTAATCAGGTATTCACCATAAATCTTAGCCTCACCGGTGGAAGGATTACGGGTAAATGCAACACCTGTACCGGATGTATCACCAAGATTACCAAATACCATAGCCTGAACGTTAACAGCGGTACCCCAATCGCCGGGGATATCATTCATTCTTCTGTAGTAAATAGCACGGGGATTATCCCATGAACGGAAAACGGCTGTAACCGCTTCTATTAACTGCTCACTGGGCTCCTGAGGGAAGTCTGTTCCCTTTTCTTCCTTATACAGTGCCTTAAACTGGGCAATAACTTCCTTTAAGTCATCCGCAGTAAGTTCACTATCAAAATGAACTTCCTTTTTCTCTTTAATTTCATCCAATACTCTTTCGAATTTGGATTTTGATATCTCCATAACAACGTCAGAGAACATCTGGATGAATCTTCTGTAAGAATCATATGCGAATCTCGGATTACCGGTCTTTTGGGCAAAGCCTTCAACAACTTCATCTGTTAATCCCAGATTAAGAATCGTATCCATCATACCCGGCATGGATGCTCTTGCTCCTGAACGTACAGAAACAAGCAGGGGATTTTGGGTATCACCGAATTTTTTATTCTGCTGCTCTTCAAGCTTTCTCAATGAATCAAAAATCTGGTCCTTGATTTCATCCCTAATCTTTTTGCCGTTGTTGTAATAATCTGTACAAGCTTCTGTTGTCACAATAAATCCCTGAGGAATAGGAAGTCCAAGATTAGTCATTTCTGCTAAGTTGGCACCTTTTCCGCCAAGAAGGTTCTTCATATCAGCTTTGCCTTCTTTAAACAAATAAACCCATTTTGCCATAGTATATAAGCCCTCCTAAATATTATTTTAGTAATAAAAATCCATTTATCATGACTTTATCGTCTGTATACATGATATGGATTCACTGTCTCTTTCAAAATGTCATATAATTTCATCTTTTACAAGATTTTTAGTCACCAAGAAGCATTATAGCACAGTTCTCACAAGTTAGGGAAGTATTTTTTCTAAAATCTGAACTTATTCTCAAAATATGCCTTTAAATCCACAATTCTTATTCTTTCCTGCTCCATTGTATCTCTGTCACGGACAGTTACGCTGTCATCGGTCTCTGAATCAAAATCATAGGTGATACAGAAGGGTGTTCCAATTTCATCCTGCCTGCGGTAGCGCTTACCGATATTCCCTCTGTCATCAAATTCACAATTATAGTATTTGCACAATTCCAGATAGACCTTTTCAGCAGATTCAGACAGCTTTTTGGACAAGGGAAGAACACCAATCTTAACCGGTGCAATCGCCGGATGGAACCGGAGGACGGTACGCATATCTCCCTCACCTAAATCCTCTTCATCATAAGCAGAGCACAGGAACGCCAGTGTAACACGGTCCGCACCAAGAGAAGGCTCTACCACATAAGGAATATATTTTATTTTTTTCTCATCATCAAAATAGCTCAAATCTTCCTTGGATACATTCTGATGCTGGGTCAGGTCATAATCGGTACGGTCTGCAATGCCCCACAGCTCGCCCCATCCGAAGGGGAATAAGAATTCAATGTCCGTAGTAGCTTTACTATAGAAGGAAAGCTCTGCTGCGTCATGGTCTCTTATCCGCATCTCCTCGTCCTTCAGTCCAAGGTTCTTAAGCCAGTCGATACAAAATTGTTTCCAGTAAGCAAACCATTCCAGGTCTGTATCCGGCTCACAGAAGAATTCCAGCTCCATTTGTTCAAATTCTCTGATACGGAATATAAAGTTACCGGGAGTAATCTCATTACGGAAGGACTTGCCTATCTGCCCTATTCCGAACGGTATCTTCTTACGGGAGGTTCTTTGTACATTCTTAAAATTAACGAATATACCCTGAGCCGTCTCCGGTCTTAAGTAAACCACATTCTTGGAATCCTCCGTAACACCCTGAAAGGTCTTAAACATCAGGTTAAATTGGCGAATATCCGTAAAGTTATGCTTGCCGCAGGACGGACAGGCAATTTTATTATCGTCGATGTATTTTTTCATATCCTCATGAGACCAGGCATCAACTGCTCCATCCAGTGTAATCCCCTGCTCCTTCGTATAATCCTCAATAATTTTGTCCGCACGAAAACGCTCATGGCATTCCTTACAGTCCATCAGCGGGTCAGAAAATCCACCAAGATGTCCGGAAGCAACCCATGTCTGTGTATTCATGATGATAGCACTGTCTTTACCCACATTGTAGGGATTCTCCTGGATAAATTTCTGCCACCATGCCTTTTTAACATTGTTTTTCAGCTCAACTCCTAAATTACCATAATCCCATGAGTTTGCCAGACCTCCGTATATCTCCGAGCCGGGATATACAAAGCCCCTTGCCTTTGCTAAGGCTACGATTTTGTCCATTGTTTTTTCCATACTTTCATCCTCACATATCCTTTATATTTACTTAAATACTATTCTCCGCTATGGTATCCGTTCCAAAAACAATTAAGGCCTGTAGATTACCACGGTCATATCCTCTCTATTGCTGGATACTTTATTCTCATCCATATATGTCGCATTACCGCTATAGAATTTGATATCGCCTTCAACGATTATATCATACGGTTCATAGAGAACCAGTACCTGATTCTTACCGTTTTTCATGGCGGTATCCTTATTAACCACGGATTTTTTCCCTGCATCGACATACTCTGACGGAAGTTCCAGAGCAACATTCTCCGTACTGGCGCTAAAATATGCTGCGGGCATGTTATTAAAGGCGCTATAATGTGCCATCTTGGAATAGCCAAGAATCATGACTGCCTTACCATTCTTTAAGCCCAGCTCCTCTATCGTTACTTCTTTACTTCCAACCTTATCATTATAGGCCTTCACTTCTTTTGAAACAAACTCATTTAATTCATCAAGATTATAATAATTCTTATCAAAATCCTCTACAATAGCAACATATAAACTGCCGTTTCGCTTTATCAGTATCGTATCGGCATCCACATCATTGGCCGTTATAAATATCTCTTTCTTACTGCATCCTGCCATAGCAATAAAGCTAAGCATGAATATAATACAAAAAAGAATGTACCTTGGCACATTCTTGCGCCTGACGCAATCTGTACAGTCAACATAATTCATATTCATCCCTCCTAGTTCCTATCATTTTAACCTTAAAGAAAGATTATTTCAACTTATATTTATAGATTAAATCTATAATGATTGCAGTAACTCACCCGCTTTAAATTGATGGTCTATATAATAATTCAAATAACGCCTTACACAGATTGTAAGTTCATTCAGCACCTCCATGCTAACTTTGAAAGTATAGAGATTTTCCACATCTCTTGATATTATGTACTGTAATGTATAAATGGAAGAGGTACTAAGGGGAATTGCCCCGGGGTCTTCCATCCGGCAATCTTCACACAGCAAACCTCCGCTGTCGGCGGAAAACCTGTAAGTGTTTCCTTCCTTTTCACATTTTACACATTCAAATACCTGGGGAGCTATTCCGCTTAATGCCATCATCTTGAATTCAAATACCAGACGTATTAAAGGCAGCTCAATTGTTCCTTTTGCCACCGCTTTCAGGGTCTGATACAAGAGCTTTAATATCTCCTTCTCGTCGTTGTTCTCTTTTGTGATATAATCTGCAAATTCACAGAAATACATTCCGTAGTATACCCTGTCGACATTGGTACGAAGTTCCGGAAAGTAATTGGAAATGTCAGCGGAAGTAATCGTATAGGATGTTCTTCCTGCATATAAATCAAATTCTCCAAAAGAAAAGGGCTGACTGCATGCCAATAAGGCGCTGTTAGGTCTCCTTGCGCCTTTGGCAAATGCAGATATCTTCCCAAGCTCTTTTGTCAGCACAACTAAACGCTTATCATAATCTCCAACCGGCATGGCTGATAGCACCATTCCCGTCACTGTTGTTGCTGCCGGCATGAAAACCACCTTCTTCTTTATTGTTCACGACCCTGTATTCCTCCACAATTTCTTCCCGGGTACATGCGATGTAATTGAGATAATCATCAATCCTGCCTGTCTTGACAAAATCTCTCCAATAATCATAATTCTTCATAAATGAGCCCCCTAACCATGATAATATAGAAATTAATTTAATATCTATCTTTTAGGTTTCCCAACTAACATCTTTCTAAACTGGTTAGAATATCCCATTTGTATTTTTAATTTATATCTTTATCATTAAATCCATAATTTTTCAGTAAGAAATCGCTGTCTCTCCAGTCCTTTTTCACCTTCACCCAAAGCTGGAGATTTACCTGGCTATCCAATAGGTTCTCGATTTCTCCTCTTGCCCGGGTACCAATCTTTTTTAGCATTGTACCCCCTTTGCCTATTATAATCCCCTTATGGCTATCCCTCTCACAGATAATGGTTGCATGAATATCCATAATATTTGAAGGCTTATCTTCCTCTGCCGGATTTGGATTCTTTTCTTTGCTTCTGCGCTCCTTCATCTGCTCGATGCTCACCGCTATACCATGGGGTATTTCTTCCTCCAAAAACCGAAGCGCCTTTTCTCTTATAAGCTCTGCTATAATCTGCCTTTCCGGCTGGTCGGTTATGGTATCTTCATCATAATACTGCGGCCCGTAGGGCAGATATTTAAAGATTGCTTTCGTAAGCTCTCCGGTATTCTCCCCCTTAAGGGCAGATACCGGAATAATCTCGGCAAAATCCAGAATATCCTTATATGCTTCAATAAAGGTTAATATATTGCTTTTATTTACCATGTCAATCTTATTAATTACCAGCATTACCGGTGTCTTTACTTTCGCCAGCTGCTCTGCAATATGCCTCTCACCGGCTCCTATAAAGGTGCTGGGTTCCACAAGCCAAAGCACGATGTCTACTTCGCGAAGTGTTCTTTCTGCTATATTCACCATATATTCGCCCAGCTTATTCTTGGCCTTGTGAATACCCGGCGTGTCAATAAATATAATTTGTCCCCGCTCGTCTGTGAATACCGTCTGTATTCGATTTCTGGTTGTCTGGGGCTTGTTAGAGGTAATCGCTATCTTCTGGCCAATCAGATGGTTCATCAGAGTGGATTTACCAACATTCGGTCTGCCTATCAGGGTAACAAACCCGGATTTTTTCTTGTTATCGTACATAATTCTCCTCATTTTCTTTATCATTCATTAAGCGGATTAGATTAGATTTTTAACTTCCTTAAAAAGGTCTCTATCCTCTTCTATCTTGCTTTCATTCCCGATTACACATATATTCCCTTCATCAAGGACAGCCTGAACCAGTCTATACAAAGAGCGGATATCCTCCTGCGTTATATTGATAATCTCATCTCTTTCCTTTTTCAGATCCTCATAGGTTACCCCTGAAAGCAGCATATTTAAAGACCTGCTGCCCTTTGTCTGAGGCGTCAGCGGAGTATCCAGGGTACTGATGGTACCGATTATATTCTTTGTGATATCCCGCTCATCTGCCGTATAATTCTTGATAAAATCAGGCATTTCCTCATACACCCGGTTTGTATCCCTTAAATTAGGGTCACGGTAGGAGGTGAAATATACATCCCCGTCCACTCCTGAAAAACCGCACATGCAGCCATAGGCACCGCCTTTTACTCTTACATTCTGCCACAGATAATCATAGGCCAAAATCATCCGAAGAACCTTCAGCGCTCCCGTATACTTATATCCTGCTTTAAAATAATTACCTGCTCTTGCCACATATTGTACCTGCATCGCCGCCTTAAAGCCTTCATTTAAGCATCTTGGTGCAAAAGGCATCTTATCATATCCTTCAAAAAGCTTCTCCGGTGCATTTTTTCTCAGATTACTGACAAAAGAGGAAAAGCCTTTCGAGAATAAATCATAGCCGTCCTTATCTGCTGTAATACTGGCCATAAGCTTCCCCTTAACGAATACCATTTCCACCAGCTCTTTCAGCCGGGTAATTACCGTATCCTTCATTTCACCATAATTCGTGGTCAGATTCTCGATAAATTGATAGAAGGATATTCCCTGGATAGCCTCATTAAACATACCATGGACCGAATAATAGGAGATAACCCTGTTTACAGCCACGGAATGACCCGAGGATTGGAACATCATCTGCATTCTGGATTTCATCTCATCAAGGATTTCCTTTAGCCTTTTGTAATCCTTTATCTGGGTATGATGAAGGATTTCCTGTATCAGCCGGAATGCTTCCGGAAGCTTATCATACATTACCTTCGCTCTGATTTCATACATTGGCAGGAATTCATCGATGCTGTCCCTGATTGAAAAGCTTGCCACATTGTGATAGATACCTCCCGTATGAACATTCACCTCATTGGAATATTCCAGATAGCTGTAATTATCTGTATCCACCGCTCCCAGAACCAGTGTTAATAATGACAGGTACGGAAGAAGCTCCTTCGGTATGTCCTTCACATCAAACAGCAGTCTCAGATAGGCTATCTCATTTGTAAACACCTCATGATGAATAACCCGGACGCCGTCTATCGTCTTTTCCTCATTGTACAGGGGCTGTGGTTCAGGTCCTATATCCTCCCTTGTGAGCAGAGGAATCTTCTCTATCTCCTCCTTCGTTGAAGGCGTCTCCTGATATATCTTTAAATTGTTCGTTTTCCTTATGATGTTTTGTAATTCTTCTCTTGACAGGCTTTCCTTATAATCTGAAAGCCCTTTTCTCATCTTTTCTTCACGGATTTTATTAAGGCCTGCCATCGGCTTTAGAATAACAAAGGATGCATGGTTATTATCGAGCAGATAATCCTTAATCAGCTTCTCATAATATCCGGTTCGAATGTATTTTTTCATTTTATCATAAATTATGCTGTCATTTAACTCATCAAAAGGCTTATTCTCATCATATAGCCAGCTTTTCATGACTTTAAGCCCATACATAAGCCCTTTAGGGAAATTACCATAATCCGCTTCACGGTATTTGAATTCAAACAAATTGATGGCTCCGCGGATGGACTTTTCATTTAATCCCTCCTGAACCAGCTTTAATAATGTTCTGCGAATGACTGACAGGAATTCCTGCTTCTTGTCCTCATCGGAATTCTTTGCAATGATGGAAAGCGCCGATTGAAGATACTCTCCGTTAAACTGGCTTAAGATATCCTTTCCTATACCGGCATCCAAAAGCGCCTGCTTTACCGGTGCCCCCGGCGCCTCAAAAAGTACATAATCAAGAATCTGAAAGCCCAGACCCAGCTCTTTATTCCTGGATTCTCCTATCACGATATTTAAGCTGAGGTAGGTATTTTCTTTCGATTCCTCCTCCTCTCCCAAAGAGTAAAATGCCCTGACCTCTTTAAGAGTGTCAAATCCTTTCTGGACAGTAATCTCAGAATCCACCTTCAAATAATCAAACTGTGACAGATATTCCTTATCGAGCCAAATAAGCCTCTCTTCAAAGTCCATGTCACCATACAGGTATAGATAGCTATTGGACGGATGATAATAGGTTCTATGAAATTCTAAAAACTCCTCATAGGTCAGCTGGGGAATATACTCCGGGTCTCCTCCTGATTCTACCCCATATGCGGTATCCGGGAACAGCGTATTTTGATTCATCCTTAACAGCTGCTGCTCAGGCGATGAGAAGGCTCCCTTCATTTCATTATAGACGACGCCGTTAATTAAAAGCTCATCGGCTTCCTTTTCCAGCTCATAATGCCATCCCTCCTGCTCAAATATCTCCTTTCGATTGTAGATATTCGGATAAAGCACGGCATCCATATAGACATGCATCAAATTCTTAAAATCCTGGTCGTTCTGACTGGCTATCGGGTAAATCGTTCTGTCCGAATAGGTCATCGCATTTAAAAAGGTATTCAACGAGCCCTTTGCCAGCTCTATAAACGGGTCTTTTGCAGGAAAATTCTTAGAACCACATAGAACCGAATGCTCGATGATATGTGCCACACCGGTGCTATTCTTTGGCGGTGTTCTAAATCCTATGGAAAATACCTTATTGGTATCGTCATTCTTTATCAGGGCTATCCTTGCACCGGATTTAATATGCACAAGATTCGCTCCCTGTCCGTTTAAATCCTCCAGTTTTTCATCAAAAACAAATTGGTATTGTGAAGGTATGTTTATCTTCATCCTTTCTCCTCCATTACAATAAAATATTTATATTCATTGATATTTTTATACCTGATACGTTAAGTATGGCAATTTCTAGTAATCGCTTATTCATAATAACACAAATAAATTTATTTGTCATCGCATATACTCATAAAAATTGCAAAATGTAAAATTAAGGTTTTTCAAAAATGTTAATAAAATATTACAAAATACAACAAAGAAAGTTTGACTTTTTTATGTACTTGTGGTAAATTTAGTCTATCATTACTTATATTAGTAATACAACTTTATTCACGTTTTAGGAGGCGTTTTATGAGAAAGGGTACAGTAAAGTGGTTTAATGCAAAAAAAGGCTTTGGCTTTATATCCGATGAGGAAGGAAACGATGTATTCGTACACTTTTCAGCACTTCAGATGGATGGATTCAAGGTTCTTGAGGAAGGCGACAGTGTTGAATTTGATGTAGTTGAAGGCGAGAAAGGCCCTCAGGCTGCGAATGTAACAAGGTTATAATCAAGACGACTTAATGTAATTTTTATATATATGGCGGCATATTTTAAAAGTTATAGATAGCGTGGTTGTAACAGACGGGTAACAAGTATTGTTATCTGGTAAGAATGAAGAATGAATTTTCAAGGGCGTGTTGCAAAATGATATCAGGTGTACCTGCGGTTCATACCTGTGTGCCTGACGATATTTTGCAACACGCCCTTTCAATTTAAGAATCCGGTTTTGTCCGGTCAATGCCTATGGCAGTTAGTTCACCATCCACAATAGCCAGCTCACCTGTTGCAAGCGTGTCATTTTGGGAAGTTGGATGCTTTGTCTGTTTTACCATCAGCCGTCCGTTGTCAAGAAAGAGAACATAATCATAAAATCCGCGGTCACTTAGCGTATACGCATTACCCGTTACATAATCACAGACAATGATTCGTTCATCAATCATACCGGAGCCGATGCTGACCGTTGCACAAAATTCAGGCAGGCCGTCTCCGGTCAGGTCCGCAAGGTATACGTTCCAGACAGGCATTCCAAAAATAAGCTCCTTTTCATCGTCTGAATCCACAGCCGTGACGTTGTCCGGCGTCCATCTGAACACCGTATCCGGATATTCGGGCACCTCCAATTCCAGTGTCGTCCCTGGCAATGGCATCATCCATGCATTATCCGAATAATCCAGCCATTCCCGAGCCTCATATGCGGCATCCGATACTGTTAATGTATCATCCGACACTGTCTCAAACACCGCTTTATAGACATACCTTGCTCCGGCATCCGCAAAAAGCGGTACATCCGCCGACAAAAATACCAGTGTCTGCTCATCTTCCACCCTAAACCTTGCAATAACGTCTCCATTTTTCACGCCGTAAGCGCCTTCTTCGGAATCATTTTCTATAACCGCATGTATCAGCAATTCATCATTTGTGATAGAAGAAGTGCATTTTGGCCCCGTATAGCTGCTGATTAGTGCGGGTAAAAATTCCACCCTTCCGTCGCTATAGAGACGAACGAAACGAAGCCGCTCAAATTTTTGCCTCTCTGTCGGGTTTTCTAAATAATAAGTCCTTGGCGATTCATCCGGCGGGTAGAACCTCGTATTCTCCTTTTTTGTTTTGTCTGCAAGCAGCCCAATGCTAAATACCAGTGCCACCGCCACCGCCGCCATAATAAGCATACGGGATGATTTCTTAAACTTTAATACATTCTTTATTCTCGCTTTCATGCCGCCCTCGCCAAAAGCAAGCGGGCTGCCGCCAATAATGCGCCGTTTTGTTGCCAAAGACAACAGGGACAGCGAATAATCTCTCTTTATTTCCCCGCCTATTTCTTTCAGCACCCGTTCGTCGCATGACATTTCCATATCAACGCCCATCAGCAAAAATGCCGCCCATGCCAACGGGTTAAACCAATGCAGGCACAAAATCAAATATGCCGCGAATTTAACAAGATGGTCACGCCGCCGAATATGCGTCTGCTCATGCAAAAGGATGTACCACCGTTCCTGTCCGGATAAATCTGCCGGAAGGTATATCTTCGGACTAAAGATACCAAGTACAAAAGGCGTTTCTATATATTCAGAAGTATAAATATTTTCTTTAACACACACAGCCTTCCGCATTTTCCGTTTAAGCACAAGAAATGACACCACGCCGTAAATTAACATTATAACAGCACCGGCAAGCCATACAAATGCTCCAATTGCGGTCCAAATCTGCAACGGATTTACACTGGCTCCAAGTTCAGGAGCCGGAAGCGAATCACTGATAATATTATCTACGACCGTCACGCCGCTGTTAATGCGCGGTACGGTTTGCATGGCTATATCCGAAGGTATCGCCTGTGCCCTAAACGGCACCAGACTGAAAATACTCTCAATTGAAAACGGACACACAAGCCGGAAGCCTGCTACAGCCCACAGGCAATATGAAATGATTTTCGGAGCCTTTCTAAGCAGCGGCCGGACAAAACCTATCGCCACAATGGCGAATGCTCCGGTAAGACTCATGTTTAAGATTGTCAGAAACAGCTTATCCATTGTCCCCTCCCCCTGTGTGCTCATCAATAAGCCGTCGCAGTTCCTCCGCCTGTTTCGGTGTTAATTTTTTACCACCGATAAATGATGTAATAAATTTAGGAAGTGACCCGCCGAAAGTATCCTCCACATACCGGCGGCTTTGCCGGGCCGTTAACTCGTCAAGGGTGAGTACAATCCTTACATTCGCATTTTCATTCTTAAAAATCCCCTTGTCGCAGAGCTTCTTTAGTACCGTATAAGTCGTGGATTTTTTCCAGCCCATCCTTTGCTGTGCAAGTGTAACCAGCTCCGGAGAGG
>JAEZXP010000254.1 GCA_023419655.1 Bacillota bacterium
AAATAGTATAATATCAATTGCAACATATAATTCTGCATATATATGATTTTGCATATACACTATTTGTATAATATAATTTTAGCATACATGCAATTGTACATGTATTGTATGTATTGTACATAGGAAGGATGTCATAACATGCTAAGAATCTTTATATGTCCGAAGTGTTTTAATTACCGTATAGTGTCAAGAAAGCCGGAGGCTATATGCTTTCATTGTGGTGCAGCATTATATAAAAGTGATTTGGAATATGCGGAGTATGCTGACATGAGTGAAAAGGAACGGGCCCGATATAAGGAGAAATTTATAAAAAGGATGAAGGCATTCCGCAGTATGGCTGGAGATATGTTGGCAGAACAAGATATAGAAGAATAAGAGGGAGCAGTTCTCTTAACCTGGGGGAAAGAAATGGCTAAAAAAACAATTGACAGCAAGCTGGCTTTTAGAAGATTTTGTTTAATATTATGTGACATGGCAGTAATCATTGCGGCAAGTGCATTCGGGTTACTGCTTCGTTATGATTTTGCATTTTCCAAGGTAGATATGCGATTTGTAGAATCCTTATGGCATTATCTGCCCGTCAATATAATCTGTACACTATTGATATTCTATACACTCAGACTTTATCACAGCATATGGAGATTCGCAGGAATTGTGGAGATGCAGAATGTTACGGCTGCATGCATCATGTCCGCCCTAATCCAATTCGCAGGTCTTACTATCTTAAGCTATCCTGTCCCAAGAAGCTATCATTTTCTATATGGAGGAGTCTTATTCTTTATGACTCTGGGAAGCCGCTTTGCCTATCGATTCGTCAGATATGTCAAGCGTTTATTCAGTGACAGCAATGAGATAAAGAAGGTTATGATAATTGGTGGAGGAAATGCCGCCAATATGATTATCAAGGAGATACGAACCAGCGAGCATATACATAATACCGTCGTAAAATGCATTATTGATGATGACCCTCTCAAGCAGGGAACCTATATTCACGGCGTCAGAGTAGTGGGTACGAGAAATCATATCGTAGAATCGGTGAATATATTCGGCATAAATGAAATAATCATAGCGATGCCTTCGGTTAATAAAAAGACGATTCGGGAGATTGTGGAGATATGTAACGAAACAGGCTGCAACTTGAAAATCCTTCCCGGAGTATACCAGCTTATGACAGGTGAGGTCAGTGTAAGTCAGCTAAGGGAGGTTGAGGTAGAGGACCTGCTAGGCAGGGATAGTATAAAAGTAGATTTGGATTCAATTATGGGATATGTTAAGGACAAGGTGGTGCTGGTAACCGGCGGAGGCGGCTCTATCGGCAGTGAGCTGTGCAGACAGCTGGCGGCCCATCTTCCGAAGCAGCTTATTATCATTGATATATACGAGAATAATGCCTATGATATACAGCAGGAACTAAAGTCTCACTATCCGGAGCTGAATCTGGTAGTGCTTATCGCCTCGGTGAGAAATTCAACAAGGATGAATTATATATTCAAAACCTATAGGCCTCAGATTGTATATCATGCAGCTGCCCATAAGCATGTTCCCCTGATGGAGGACAGCCCGAATGAAGCGATTAAGAACAATGTACTGGGCACATGGAAGACAGTCCAGGCAGCAGATGTGTATAAGGCAGAAAAATTTGTCCTTATCTCTACCGATAAGGCGGTAAATCCCACCAATATCATGGGAGCCTCCAAGCGTATCTGTGAGATGATTGTACAGACCTATAATAAAAGATCCAAGACGGAATTCGTGGCAGTACGGTTTGGCAATGTACTTGGCTCAAATGGCAGCGTAATTCCTTTATTCAAGAAGCAGATAGAAGAGGGAGGACCGGTAACGGTAACCCATCCGGATATCATACGGTACTTTATGACGATACCGGAGGCGGTATCCCTGGTACTTCAGGCAGGAGCCTATGCCAAAGGCGGAGAAATCTTCGTCCTTGATATGGGAGAACCGGTAAAGATACTGGATCTTGCCGAGAATTTAATAAGAATGTCCGGGTTTAAGCCCAATGAGGATATCATGATAAAATTTACAGGACTTCGCCCCGGCGAGAAGCTGTATGAAGAGCTTCTGATGGAAGAAGAGGGGATGCAGGAGACAGAAAACAATCTGATACATATAGGAAAGCCCATCGAGATGGATGAGGAAAAATTCCTTATGCAGCTGGAGGAGCTTAAAGAGATTTGTCTTCTTGAGCCTGTTGAAATAAGGAAAAAGGTAAAGGATATTGTGCCGACATATGTGGTACAGAAATAATACACTTGACAAAGATATCATAAAGGGATAGACTCATATTAGCGTTTGATTTTCGAACGCTAATATGAGGTTTATAATAAATATTCCTTTTATAAGCGATTGATAGGAAGAGGAGATAGAATTGGCAGAGAAAGAGAGCCTTTTACTGGATAATGAATATGTCATCATGTCAGAGGTATCAGAAAATGAAAGTGTTACGCAACGGGAGCTTTCAAGAAAGCTGGGCGTCTCTGTAAGTACGGTCAATGTACTGATGAATAAGATGATAAGAGAAGGTCTTATAAAGATGACCCAGGTTTCTCAAAAGCAGGTACTCTATATGCTGACACCTGTAGGAATGATGGAAAAGGCAAAAAAGACAGTCACTTACTTGAAGGCTCACTATCGGGCTATCTTTGAAACAAAGGAAAAGATTAAATCTGTTCTCGATAAGTTAAATAAAGAAAACGATGTAATATACGTATTGATTCGCAATGATGAGATGAGTGAGATACTTACTGTAGCCATACATGAATTTAGGTCAAAGCACAGTAAATCCAATATTAGAATGATTCATAGTGTGGTTGATATTGATGCAAAAGGCTATACAGCACCGATATTGTTACATATGACTATAAATCACGATATCATGAATGGAGATGCCAATGAAGATGTAATAAATGAATATGAAGAAATCAGGGATTTGGAAATTCTAAATCTGGCAGAAAGATTGTAAATTAAGAACCAATGCCATTCAATAATCTAAAATCATGTACAGATATGGAGAGAACGATGAATAATAAAAGAATATTCTTATCATCACCGACAATGAACGGATTAGAACAACAATATATTCAGGAAGCTTTTGATACGAATTGGGTGGCACCATTAGGGCCGAATGTAAATGAATTCGAAAATGAACTGGCTTCATATGTGGGGGTATCCCATGGGGCAGCATTAATTTCGGGAACGGCGGCAATACACCTGGCACTTAAGGCGGTAGGAATAACAAAGGGAGATATTGTGTTTTGCTCGTCACTGACATTCGCAGCAACCTGTAATCCCATTGTATATGAGGGGGGAATTCCGGTATTTATAGACAGTGAAGAAGATTCATGGAATATGAATCCTGAAGCACTAAGAAAGGCCTTTGATAAATATCCGGATGTAAAGGCAGTTATCGTAGTAAATCTATATGGAACACCTGCAAAATTAGATGAAATTGCAGCCCTATGCAGTGAACATAAGGTACCGCTTATTGAGGATGCAGCAGAATCTCTTGGAGCTACATATAAAGGAAAACAGACCGGCAGCTTTGGAAAGTATGGTGTGTTTTCCTTCAATGG
>JAEZXP010000267.1 GCA_023419655.1 Bacillota bacterium
CTCAGTGAGTGGGTTATTAGCAGGTATTTTCAGCCGGAGGATAACAATGCGGACGGGTATATCGATGCCATACAGAACAATCCGACAAGGTTGGATGGGCTTAATCAGGCAATTAAGCGGTATAATAATGCACTGGTATTTGCAAAGCAGGGCAGTGATGACCTTGCCATCATACAGCTTAAAAGGGTCATACAGCTTAATCCCCATTTTATAAGAGCATATCATTTGCTCTCACTGCTGTATATGAAGAACGGGGAGAATGAAAAGGCAAAAAAAGGCCTTATAAGAGCTGCCCGTATTGATGTATCCAATACAACAACCCTAAGATACTTAAAAGAGCTGGAGCCGCAGCCTGCTTATGCAAAGGATGGAGATGCCGGTTCAGATACAGGCAAGGATACGGTCTCATCCATTATGCCGGTTTCTTCCTACCGGGAGGACAAACCGAATATCATGGCTTTTGTAAATCTGATTATTGGAGTATTGATAGGCCTGGCGGTCTCAATATTCCTGATTCTGCCGTCTATGAAAAAAAATGAGGTAATTGATAATAATAAAAATCAAGTAGACTATAATGCCGGTATGGCGGCATTGGAGGAAAAGGATGCAGCCATTAACAAGCTGCAGGATGAAAAGGATGAGCTGGAAGGAAGAGTTATACAGCTTCAGGCAGAGCTTGACAGTATCGTTATACCGGAGAGTAATCCCCAACTATATGACTCCCTGATTGAAGCATCCTCCTTATATATGGATGAATTGGCTAAGGAAGAGAGAGACAGGGACTTTACTCAGGTGGCGGAGCTTCTTCGGTTAATTGATACAAGCACGTATGAGTCAGAGGCTTCCTTGCAGCTGATAGAACGTCTGAAAGAGGAAATCTATCCGGTAGTATCAAATCAATATTATGATTCCGGTCATGACCTATATAGTGCTTCCAAATATGAAGAGGCGTTGGAGGAGCTTTTCCTGTCATATAATTATGACCAAACCAATGTGAATGCAATATATTTTATAGGAAGAGCATACCATCGTCTGGAGGATTATGAGAACGCAACGATTTATTATGAGATGGTCATAAACGATTTTCCGGATTCCAGAAGATATCAAAATGCCAAGAGTTATCTTAACCGCATACCAAATTCAAATTAAAAGCAATACGAAGAACATAGGATAAAATTATCAGAAAAAAGACGTTTTAATATGGAATCCAGGATTCCGGTAAAAGGTCTTTTTTTCATCATTATATAAGTAAATATAAGACAGATAACAACTATAAATTACAAGAATGGAGGGAAAATATCGGATGCAAGAGGGCAAAAGGTATAGTAAACCGGACAGAAGGTCGGGAAAGGAGGGGACAACCTATGAGATAAACCAGAGAAGCCTGATTATCAGACTGAATGAAGAGCTGGACCATCATAATGCAATGATGATAAGGGATAAAGCAGACAGATTGATAGAAAGAAACCATATAAAGCATATTATATTTGATTTTGCAGGAGCCGGCTTTATGGATAGTGCAGGAATCGGCGTTATTATGGGCAGGTATAAAAAGGTTATTTTTATCGGGGGAAAGATTGCTGTAGCCAGCGTTAATTCTACGGTTGACAGGATTTTCAGGCTATCGGGTCTATACAAAATCATCGATAAATATGATTCCGTTGAGACGGCACTAAATCATTTGAAATAGGATATTTTAGAAAGGGGATAAGTGTATAACATGGATAATACAAACAGGATGATATTGGAGTTTGAAAGTAAGTCACAGAATGAAAGCTTTGCGCGAACCGTGGTTGCTGCCTTTGCAGCAACGATGGATCCCACGATTGAAGAGCTGGCAGATATTAAAACAGCTGTGTCAGAGGCTGTTACAAACAGCATCATCCACGGCTATGTAGACTGTATAGGAATGATTACCATGCGCTGCTTTATAAACGGCAATGAGCTTGCGGTTGAGGTGGAGGATTCGGGTGTAGGAATTGAAAACATCAGTAAAGCAATCGAGCCTCTGTATACAAGCAGGCCGGAGCTGGAGAGATCTGGAATGGGCTTTTCATTTATGGAAGCATTTATGGACGAGCTTGAAGTGGAATCTGTTGTCGGAAAAGGTACGCTGGTAAAAATGAAAAAGCTCATAGGTAAGCAGGGTATTAAAGGGTATACGCAGCAAGCCGAACAAAATGTAATCTAGGCGAAGGGAGTGAGGTTTAATGTGGATACGCTGGAGCTGATTAAAAAATCCAGAGAAGGAGATAAGGAAGCAAGGGATCGTGTTGTTACTGAAAACATCGGATTGGTATGGAGTATTGTACGACGATTCGCCAACCGGGGGCATGAGATGGAGGACTTATTTCAGATAGGAAGCATCGGCCTGATAAAGGCCATTGATAAGTTTGATTCTTCCTATGATGTGAAATTTTCAACCTATGCTGTACCGATGATTACAGGGGAAATAAAACGTTTTTTAAGGGACGACGGTATGATTAAGGTCAGCCGGTCACTTAAGGAAAGTGCTGCAAAGATTAGAGCGTACCGGGAAAGATACGGTAACATATACGGCAGAGAGCCGACGGTTGAAGAGACCGCTCATGAGCTTAATATTGCAAAGGATGAAATATTAATGGCATTAGAGACCAGCGCAGAAGTGGAATCATTATATAAAACGATTTATCAGGGTGATGGAAGCCCGATATATCTTATTGATAAATTAGCCGAAACAAAGGATGAAAGTGAAAATATGATAGATAAGCTTGCATTAAAAGAGATTATAGCGACCTTGGATGAAAGGGAGCAGGAAATCATCAGGCTTAGATATTTTAAAGATAGAACACAGACGGACATTGCAAAGGAACTGGGTATATCGCAGGTACAGGTATCCAGAATGGAGAAAAGAATTTTAAAGATTTTACGGGATAAGTTAGTGTCCTGATTATGCATGCATTTTCCAGTATAGTAATTTTCTAATATCACATAATAATACCAATAAATATATTTATAAAGCATCAGGTTATTCATACTGGTGCTTTTATCTTGATGATTCGTTATAAGAACAAGGAGTGAAACGATGATATTCAGAAAAAAAAGAATATTCCTTATAGCAACCTTTCTTATTGTTACAGCAATAGCAGTTGTATTATGCGTGGGATATTTTACAAAGGAGAAAAAAACCGATTATGACGGTACGTTGGTAGAAGCAGGAATGGAATATAACTGCTGAGAGTGAATGATTAACAGGAGAGTGATTGAATGGCAAAGCAGAAGAATAAGGTCTCGGACATTGTAAAAGAAAAGAATACGACGATTCGAAATGAAAGCTATAATCAATATGTGAAGCAGGTTACCCCTACCTTCAGCACCGTAAAGAATTGTGTGAAGGCGTATATAATTGGAGGGATGATATGTGTTTTGGGCCAGGGCCTTACGAATTTCTTTTTCGGAAAGTCCGGTGATATGGAGCTGGCGAAGGCTTATACGACGGTATGCCTGGTGTTCTTAGCCGTATTGTTTACGGGTGTGGGTCTGTATCAAAAGCTGGCGAAGCATGGAGGAGCAGGAACCCTGGTGCCAATTACGGGGTTTGCCAATTCCGTAGCCGCACCGGCTGTGGAATACAAAAAGGAAGGTCAGGTATTCGGGATAGGCTGTAAGGTATTTACCATCGCCGGACCAGTTATACTTTATGGGATATTTTCTTCCTGGCTGCTGGGATTAATATATTACATTCTTAAACAGGTTGGACTTGCATGAGAATAATTGAAAAATATCAAAATGGTAGTGTTATGGATGGAGGTAAATATGACCGGCAATTTCAGTGGAAATAAAACAGATATTAAAGAAAGACAGATGAAAGGATATAAATCGGCGGGAAGACAAAGTATAGCCTTCAAAAATCCGCCCTATATTATTGCGGCATCGTCTTTAGCAGGTGAGAAGGAGGGGGAAGGACCTCTGGGCTCGCATTTTGACCAGATTATTCCGGACCCCATGGTTGGAAAGAATACCTGGGAGGAGGCGGAAAGCGAACTGATGAGAATGGCAGCACAGACGGTCCTCGCAAAAGCAGAGCTTAAACCCACAGACATCCGCTTTCTGATAGGAGGAGACCTTCTGGGGCAGCTGATTGCCACATCCTTCGGGATAGCGGAGCTGCAGATACCGATATTTGGTGTATATGGAGCGTGCTCAACCATGGGGGAGTCTATGTCGATTGGGGCGATACTTGTTGACGGAGGCTTTGCAAAGAGGGTCATTGCAATTACCTCCAGTCATTTTGCAGGAGCAGAAAAGCAGTTCAGATTCCCGCTTGATTATGGCAACCAAAGACCTTATTCCGCATCCTGGACCGTAACCGGCTCAGGTGCGGTCATTATAGCCGACCACCCTGCGAATAAGAAGGCAGGAGAACCGGATATTGTAATAACAGGAATAACAAGCGGCAAAATAGTGGATTACGGTATTAAGGATTCTATGAATATGGGTGCGGCAATGGCACCGGCAGCCTTTGAGACAATCAAGCAGAACTTTGAGGACTTTACTATCAAGCCGGATTATTACGATAAGATTATCACGGGAGACTTGGGATATGTGGGTAAGAATATTTTGATAGAGCTGTTAAAAGAAAAGGACTATGACATCACAAAGCAGCATATGGACTGCGGCATTGAGATATATAATCAGGATACGCAGGATACCCATGCGGGAGGAAGCGGCTGCGGATGCTCTGCGGTGACCTTTGCAGGATATATACTCGAGAAATTAAAGGCAAGAGAATGGAAACGGGTATTATTTGTTCCGACCGGTGCACTGCTGTCGCAGGTCAGCTTTAACGAGGGAAATACGGTTCCCGGCATTGCCCATGCGGTAATGGTAGAAGTGCGGTAACATGCGTAGAAATGGAGGAAATATGGATTATATTAAAGCTTTTTTAGTAGGAGGAGCCATCTGTGCTCTTACACAGATTCTGCTGGACAAGACAAAGCTCCTACCAGGAAGAGTAATGGTAATATTAGTTTGCCTTGGCGCCGTTCTGGGTGCGGTCGGTGTATATGAACCGTTTACAAAATGGGCAGGAGCCGGTGCCAGTGTACCACTGACAGGCTTTGGAAATGCTTTGTTTCAGGGAATAAAGAAATCCGTTAATCAGGAGGGCTTTATAGGAATATTCAGAGGGGGCTTTACGGCATCCGCCGTAGGAATCTCCGCAGCCCTGATATTCTCATATATTGCCTCATGGATATTCAATCCCAAAATGAAGTCATAGAGATAGGTACAAAAAGGTGGCCGTTTCAAAAATATACCTGTGTGCCTGGCGCCATTTTGAAACGGTCACTATCTACTAGTTTTGAGGGAAGAGCCAGAAGCTGTTGAAGCTGTTAAAATTGTTGAAATCTTCGAATTCATCCTCGAAATCATCTTCAAGTCCATCGTTGTTACTCGGCGGATAGGGAGGTTCATCCTCATAATATATTCCTGTGTGGATAGTACACTTTTTCGTAGGCAGAACGTATGGCGTATCATGGGTTACGCCTATTTCTGTCTTATTCAGGTATACCGCTTCCTTCAGGGTATGAATAGGGCAGTATTCAGTAGCCAGAGCGGAGGATTCGGTACATATCGTCGCTTTTACATGCATATCACATTTTTCGGTAGGCTCGGTGCCCTTTGCAAAGTACTCAACCCGGGTAGCATCCCCGCCTATATAATGGTCACACAAGCCTTCTACAGCCAGCTTGCCTGATTTTGTACAGATTTTCGCTGTTACGATAGAATCTGGCATCGTAAAGGTCTTTTTCTCAAGTCCTTTTTCAATATGAACTCTTTCCATTATGGTCCGCCAAATTATCCGGTTAAAGGTTCCCTCTGTCTGCGGTCTGTTATTGTCAAAGCCCGCCCAGATTGTGGCTGTATAATAAGGTGTATAACCGGAAAACCATAAGTCGTTATAATCCGAGGTGGAACCGGTTTTACCGGCAACCGGCATATCAATTTCCTTAAGCTTTAATACTTTACCGGTACCAATATTTACGACATCCTCCATGGCATTTGTAAGCAGCCATGCAGTTGATTCTTTGAAAACCTGCTCTTTTTTTGGTTCGTTTTCAAGCAATACCTTACCGTTGGCATCCAATATCTTCGTATAGAAAATTGGCTCTACATAGACCCCCTTGTTCGCTATCGTTGCAAATGCAGCGGTCAGCTCGAGGTTGGTTACACCGTCGGTAAGTCCTCCCAGAGCCATCGGGAGATTAATATCCGATACAACTCTGCCGTCAGCCTCCGTTCTTGACTCAACTAACGTTGTAAGGCCCAGCTTTTTGAGATAATCGTAACCAAGT